>DMKZ01000120.1 GCA_003454065.1 Spirochaetaceae bacterium | reverse complement strand
GAGGTTTTTTCAAAACTAATTTCAAGACGTTGCGAAGCCTATTCCGGCGCAAGGCGTTCCTCTCCGAAACGGGCTAATACTTTGTGCATATGCCCGTTTCAAAGAGGAATCCGCAGGACTTGCGGCTTGCACCGAGATCCGAACAGCGTGAAGGAAGGAGTTTTGAAAAAACTTCGATAAGATCAAAGAGTTGAATTTGAGGCCTAAAAAGTGCCTTGGCTGGCGAACGCCTTGTGAGGTGTATTAAGGAGTTCGGTTGCTACTAGGGCTTGCTAATTCGCCAGAAAAAACTATGCGAGCAGTCAAAGCGCAGGCAGCCGGTCGGTTTTCCTCGTAATAGTATGAATAGTCGATGCCCTTCATGAAAAAGCTCACATCGTTGATGCTGTCGGAAAGCGAAGAAGCCAGCAAGGTCTTTATCGCTGACGGATCGTAAACGCTTTCCGACATGGCCTCCAAATAGGCATGCTTATCTACCTTGCTCCAATCAACGCATTTCTTCAGCCTCTTTCGGAATATCATGTCGAGCCAGATCCTGCCTGCCCTGCCGTCGATGCTCTCTTCACTATACAAGAACCAATCAAGGAAAGGTGCGCTTTTGCTGCTGAGAAACGATTTCGTCAGCTGATGCGACACCGTCGGAATCAAGGACATCGCTCATATACCTCTTGCCATCCGATGCTGTGATTTTGAGTTGGGTAGTGGCACTAACCAACTGAGATCCGTTCCTCTTCAATCTCGTCTTGAGATACTTCCAATAGTTCCTGCATTTCTCATAAGACTTCTCGTTATTTAAAATGCCGATGATGTCAAGAACGGAAAAATACCACTTTCCAGCGGATTCTTCGCAAACTGCGCGCAAGCGAAAATCATCGAAAAAACGCGTTGACATCTTCTTGACATCCTCGTTCTTGTTATCTTTTTCAACTGTTTTCAATTTCATACCGCCTGACACCCTCTTAGGACAATTCTGAAAATCTGCAATCTAAAAAACAACTTTGGGATAAATTTTAAAACCATTCTGAAAACTATGCAAGAAAACCACATCGTTTCAGCCTACCACGAGAAAAGAAAAACTACATGCCGCTACGAACATTCAGATACGTCGTTTCATGGAGTCGTTCCACATCCTATGCTTAAGCTTGTCCAAACACAGCTGTCTTTCAATCATTTCGTTTTCTATTCGATAAATTTGCCGTTTTAGGCAAAAATTCCTAATAGGCATACACCATATTTCCGCAAAAACACAAGGCTACGTCAAAAAAACACCGCCCAAAAGGACGGTGCGATGATTTGTCTTTAAGAAGCCTGCTATCTCAATTCAGACTTCGAGCATCCTATTGAAGATCCTGTCCGTTGCACGGCTTCATGAAGTAGTTCGGAACAGACAAGCCGTAATCGAACCTGTATTGCCTGACGCTTCTGGGATTAGGATCAGATTCAAAGTACTCTTCCTTATCGTTGGTCGCGCTATGATACGTGTAATCGCCGAAATCAACTTCTCTCAGCCTGCCTTGCTCGTCAAAGGCCAATTTGTATTTTTCCCTGAATTTGGTCTTGGTATGAGCATACTTCGCCGGACCGCAGTCCATGCCACCATCATATTTCCAGAAGTTGAGTTTATCGCTGTCAATCCATTCTTCAGCAGTGCATTTGTAGAAAGCCAGCATGTCGGCATGATCCTTATTCAAGTGATCTATAAACTGCTGCTTGGTCATCACGGCATACGAGCCGACCGAACAATTATTCTTCTCCTGTTCCCAATCCCAATTGTCCTTTTTCAAATCCTTGTAATTGTTATAACCGGCAAGCTTGCAGGAATGCAATTCGCCCTCGTGCGTCGCCTCATACCACCCGTTTTTGTAAGTGAAGTTCTTGATGTCCGTAATGTAGTCCTGATCCGGCTCAATATCTTCATAGCTGCTGCCATTGAATCTGGAAACGGAAATCAAGTCTTCCGAATTGAAATCCTTTCCGTTAGTCAGCCTCACGCCATCAATGATACCATCATATTTTCCGCACATCTTAGCGAGCAACGTCCCGGTATATCCGGCACTACCGTAAATCATGTCGTCGACTGCTCCAAGTTTCCAAATCTGCTCCCATGTCTCATAGCTGTCGGTTTCCTTGGTCTTGCTCTGCGATTCGTTCAAATTGCTAAATTTAGCATACTCATACTCAGTGAATATGTTTCCGACATTGTTGCCTTCACCCTGATCGTTGGTGCGCGCGAGCAAAGCCTCGCCCGATGATAATTTGTCGTCAATCCAATCCAAACGGCATATCTTCGAAAAATCGGTGTAATTGGTGCCGTTCTTCCTTCCGCCGTCGGTTCCGCTCTGATTCTGGGTGGTTATCCTGAAATACTTGCTTGTAAACGGCTTCTCGGCAACGTTTCCGTTTTCGCTGACATACGTGTTTCTATTCACGGTAAACGTCAAGTTGCTCGCACCCTTCGTCCCCGAATACCACAAGTCGCTCGTAGAATAGGCATTTGAAAACACATTGTTCCATATCTTGAACTGCTCGGCATTAACTTCGCTTTTGGTATATTCTACAGACCCGCTGGTATGACTTTCCTGAACAGGAGGAGCTGTAAGAGACGAATTCTTATCGCTGAAAATGAAATATATCTTCACCTCATCGGTTTCAAGAACCCTTATGTCGCCATTGGAATCAAATGTGGCCTTCACCTTCCCATTCACGTATTTTTTTGATGCGGAATCATAAGTATAGGACCCCATATCGAGAACGGAGGGTTTTATCAATCCCGACGTGATCGCTTCAAGGACTTCGCCTGCGTTAGCGGCATCATAGACACCGGTCAGAGTTTTCAATTCGTTATTATAGATCTGATACTCTTCCATCCATTCGTATTGATCGTTCGGATTGCTGGAATTATCCGCATCGGCCTTTATCTTATCGATTCTAGCCTGCGTATAATGCTCGCCACCCCATACGACGCATATCTCATCATCATCGTTCTGCTCGACTTTGCCTATGTTGAAGCCCAATTCGCCATTCAGCTCCCTAAGCCAAAGCCCTCTTTCAACAACATCGTCGTTTCCGTTCACGGTCGAGCTTATCTTAAAAACATAACCTGTTCCCTTATAGACTTCGACCGTCTGGTCATCATCGAGATCGAAGAAAATATGGAGAGGACGTCCGGAATTAGACTCAATCGTCTTATTCGCGCTGTTCAGCTGTGCATCGGAAATCTGTGCTCCTTCGCCGTCATATTTCGCAAAGTTCGTATAAGCCGAATTAAAACTGTTAGCTGCAACCGGCGTGCTCGTATCCGCACCATAAATAAGCGTCCGATCCGTTCGTATTGCCATTCGAACTGCCATTCGAATTAGTATTCCCATTGTTTCCAGAGCTGCCCTCATTCGCCCCCAAAGCGCACGAGATTGCGAAAAGAGACGCAATAGCAACAAGGAAAATCGCACAAGACAAAAATCTTTTCATCATATCACCCCTTATTGGCATAACGTAAAAATATGCAAAGGTTCATCAGCAGAACCTAACTGTTAATTTTAATTATTATCATATGTATATTATGATGCTTGACTAGTTAAGAATGATTTTTCCTCCAATCAAGATGCCTTTTATTATACATCTTTCTAATAAGCTTGTAGATGTCATCATTCCTGTGATTATATCGCCATTCGCATTCCTTCAGATGGCATATGAAATTATCAGAAGAGCAGCCGTTGAACTTGGCGAGCCTTCCCTTTGCAAAGCTCCAGAAGTTCTCGATCCCGTTGACATGACTTTTGCCTCTGGCGAACTCACATCTCTAATTAAACACCCCGTAATGGTCGTATCAGTTCAGCACCAGGCCGTCGTATGCCTTCCATCCGCCGGTGTAAACGGTCGATTTCTCCAGTATCAGGCCCTTTATTATGGGCATGAGCGTCTCTTTCGAGCAGTTCGGCACTATTGTCGTGAAAACCTTCTATCCTCTTTTCAGAAGCCCGAAAACCGGGGTTTTGCCGGCCGCGCCCCTTCCTCTCTTGCCTCCGATCCTCCTTGCTCCGAAATACGATTCATCCAATTCGTATTCTCCAATCTCAGCTTTCGCCTCTTT
Organism: Spirochaetaceae bacterium; assembly: GCA_003454065.1. Next base: position 4,583 of record DMKZ01000120.1, on the reverse strand, counting down.
TATGCTTTCTGCAAAGATCATTTTTCTGATAAGGTTGAAGTATCTGTTTACCGTATTCCTATTGACTTTAGAAATGTCTGCCGTTTGGGTTGCTGACAGGTCGTTTTTGAAGCACAAAATATGCTCAACTTTTGCTCCTCGCTAACCCCTTGAAATTTCATAAGTTAAATTGTATTTTCACAATTTTAACTAGTCAAGCACCTATATTATTTGTATTTCCAGCAAATAAATCAAATCGGCTTTGCCTCAAGGGCGCTTCTAAAAACCTCAGAGTGCGAACCTGCCAGATGTCCTTTCGGTTGAAAAAACGGCGGAAAGCTTCGAATAGCAGGTTTTTAGAAGTGCCCTTAAACGTTCTCAAATGACCCTCTCGTCCTTCATCCTTTTCAGCATATCCGCAACCGGCTTGTCCAAAAACGCCCTGTAGCGACTCAGCTGATGAGGTCCCGGCACAAGCAGCGAATGGTCCTTGCCGAAAATCGCATCGAAGGTATCCTTGTAATGGAAAAGCTCGTCGTTCTCGGCGAAAATCGCATGCTTGAAGCGTTTGTAAACAGGCTTCATGGATGCCAAGCCGGATTCCATATCCCTCCATGCCGCCAATATCTTTTCCGCTACCCCGTCATGAAGCTTAGGAACCTCTGCCGAAGCCGAAAGGCAAGGATTAAGCGCAATCACCGGCGCATTGGACTGCAACGCTATCGCATAGAACCCGCCTAAAGATGACGCCACCAGGAGCGAAATCTTTTCCTTTTGAATCATATTCTTGATTTTCTGCAACGTTCCTTCAACATCGAACAAATCGAAATCGCCCGATATCGCATCGTAGCCGCACTCCGCAAGAAGCTCTTTCACGTTCACGAAGGATGCTCCTTTCTTGTATGCGGACAAATCAAGGTTGCTCCTGTCTAACTCCTCCGCATTGCCTGTCGAAACGATCTTATCCTTGTCCGTTTTCATCCCATGGACATATAATGCTTTCCTACCCATATCTAAATCCCCTCACAACCCCTCAAGCGATACGAAGTCCCTGAACCTTATGTGTCGAACGGTGCTTGTGGTGTAGTCAAGATCGTCGTTCGTCACTATTATCTTCTGAAAAACATTGTTCATATTCCTGAACGGTGCGAATTCGCGCTCGTATGCCTTGCTTTCCGCTATGCTGTATGCGGCCTGCACGAGAAACGTCTTTCCGCCCTTGCTTGCAATGAAATCGATTTCTCTATCGCCCGCTCCACTATAGACCTTCAGCTCATAGCCCATGAACAGCAGTTCGTTATAGACCGCATTCTCGAAATTATGGGTCAGATCGTACCGGCCGTCTGCGCGCCTCAAGGAATTAAACGACAAATCGGAGTCGTACAACTTGAAGTAATACAGCAAGTCTCGCTTCACCGACGAGGAGTATTCCGGTATCGTTTCTATCGCATAGGCGCTTTTGAGGTACTCTATGAAATTCCTGATGGTGTTGATCGAGCAATCGGTCTTGTCGTTTCTTATGTATGAGGCTATCGACTTGGTGGAGAAAATCCTGGAATTCGACAAAAACACATAATCGCAAACCCTTCTGAAAACATCGGTTTTCCTTATACCGTATCTTCCGATTATGTCTTTGAACACTATGGTCTCGTTGAGATCCTCCAAATACTTCGCTATTTCCTCTGTCGTATCGAATGAAAACCTGTTCGGAAAACCGCCCCATACCATATAATCCGTTATGCTGCACCCCTTCCCAAGCAAACCGCACAATTCCGCCGCTTCCCTGTAGACAAAAGGCCGAATGCGAAAAGAAACATAACGGCCACTCAGCTCCTTCGTGAATTCGCTTGAAAGCAGCGAGGAATTCGACCCTGTTATGAAAACGGATGCGTTGTGCAATCGCAACGTCCTGACAGCCTCGGCCCATGATGGCAGCATCTGAATCTCATCCAAAAACACATAGCACTTGTCACCTGCGCTTGAGTCCATGACGTATTCTATAAGACGCGAGGAATCCTCTATGCCGTTTCTCGAAATCCTGTCCTCGAAATTCACATAGACAATTTTTCCGGAACGCTCTCCAATCTCTTCCATTATGTTATCGAGAAACACTGATTTGCCACATCTTCTGATGCCTGTGATTATTTTGATCAAGTCGCTGTCGTAAAAACCGCGTATCTTCTTCAGATACGCTTCTCTCTTTATGTATTTCGGCCGCTCTTTCATAGTTATCATTATACTGAAAGATTTTTGATAATTCAAGAAAATCTATCAATATAGTGATAGATTTCTGACAATAATGCAAAACATGTCGCCGCGTTACATTAATGAGTTTTTCAAAACGGCAATTTTCACAAACCATCATAAACCGAAACCGAATATTCTTCCTGAGCCTCACGGCAAAGCGTAGCGCAATCCTCTGGAATCTGAATATCTCGTTCGCTCGTTGAAATTCCAAATGTTTTTGCGGCATTGGTACAGACCAGCTCTTCCAACCGTTTGCGCGTTATTCCCGCTTTGCGAAGCGTTGCGATGAGATGCAGAAAGCCGGCAAAGCCCGGAATTCCCGATGCGCCCTTGGCCTTATCCGCCAGAGTATGAGGAGCATGGTCGCTTTCAATCCAATCCGCAGTCCCGTCCAGAAGGCTTTCAAACACGACTCTCCTATCTTCAGAGCTTCGAAGGGGCGGGTTCACCTTCAAAAGCCTTTTTCCGTCCTTTGCATCTTCGCAAGTCAGAAGCGCATGATGAGGCGTCACCCCGAATGTGATTCTCATTTTCGGCAAGGCTTTTCTCTTCTCCTTTATGATTTTCACGGATTGGGCGCACGAAACATGAGCTATATGCAAAACCCCTTCGAATCCATTCTTGGATGCAAACCCGATCACAGCCTCAACAGATCTCCATTCGCTTTCCGGCGGACGAGCGATGGAATGCGTCGAAAAATCCGAAGCATCGTATAGCGCCGGTCTGAAATACCGCTTATCCTCGCAATGAACAGCCAGAACGCCCTTGTATTTCCTGTTCGACAGAGCTTCGAATATCCTTGCAAGCGCATCCTCGTTGCAAACTTCTAAATTGCCCGTACTCGGTCCCAAGAACAACTTCAGCCCTATAGCCTTCGGGAAAAAGTCCTGACATATTCCCATGGCATCGAAAATCTGACCCTCTTCTCCTGTCAGTCCAATGTAGGTGTGGTATTCTATTCCATGGACACCTGCTTCATCGGCAGTTCTAATGCGTTTTTTGAAAGCCTCCAAGCTGGTAACGGTTTCCGGCACAGTATTCGGCATGTCGAACAGATGCGTGAATCCGCATTTTTCGGCAATGCGCAGGGCGTGCGCTATCGTGTCGGCCTGGCTTTGACCCCAATCTCTCAGATGAACATGCGGATCTATCATGTTTTTCCTCTCCTTGTTTCAAGAGCGCTTCTAAAAACCTGCTGTTCGAAGAAGCCTGTGGATTTTCGAGACGAAAATCTGGCGGAAAACGTAGGAATACTGCCGTATTTCGAGGCTTTACGCCGGCTTTTCGGCCGGAAGGGCATCTGGCGGATTCGGACTCTGAGGTTTTTAGAAACGCCCTCAATATCCTCGAAAGCCCTTTTAGAAGTATCTTTAGTCTATATGGTTTGGAAATTAAATACAAAGAGAGGCAAATGAAATCATCAGGCGAAATCGGGCTCTGAGGTTTTTAGAAGTGCCCTAAAATAGTAAGCATGCTGTTGGAACTCACTCTGCAAGATTTCAATTCATTCTTGACAAATCATCTCCAATATCAATTAATTATCGAATGGCATTTCAGAACGATAACGAAAACCTTTTCACAAATGCTGCCGGGAACGAGGGGGCGCCATTGGCAGAACGCCTTCGGCCGAGAAAGCTGGAGGAAATCGCAGGTCAATCGCATCTGATAGCCAAAGGCAAAGTACTCAGAAACCTCATCGAAAAGGACATCGTCCCGTCCATGATCTTCTGGGGACCTCCTGGAGTCGGCAAAACATCCATAGCCAGAGTGATAGCGAACACGACGAACTCGCGCTTCATAACTTTCTCCGCCGTAACGAGCGGAATAAAGGAAATAAGGGAAGTCATGCACCAAGCCGAAGAAGCCAAGGCTTTCGGACGCAAAACGATTCTCTTCATAGACGAAATACACCGCTTCAACAAATCCCAGCAAGATGCCTTTCTCCCTTATGTGGAAAAAGGAAGCATAATACTCATCGGCGCAACCACCGAAAACCCGTCCTTCGAAGTGAACGGCGCGCTCCTATCCCGCTGCAAGGTGTTCGTCCTGAAGCCGTTGGACGAAAACGACATATTCGTCCTGCTCAAGCGGGCCATCGAGGACAAGCGAGGGTTCGGCGATAAGAACGTCGAAGCAGGCGACGATCTGCTTCACGCCATCGCCGAATTCTCCAACGGGGATGCGAGATCAGCCCTCACTACACTTGAAATGGCAATCCTGAACAGCGAGGAAATCGACGGCAAAACCACCATCACGCCGGAAAATATCGAGCAATGCACCTCGCGCAAATCGCTTCTCTACGACAAAACAGGCGAAGAGCATTACAATCTCATTTCCGCCCTGCACAAATCCATGCG
>DMKZ01000038.1:2478-3118 GCA_003454065.1 Spirochaetaceae bacterium | reverse complement strand
GCTATCGCCGACAGCCCTCAATATCGCAGAGAATACATTATATCCGAATTGAAAAACGAGCCCGATGGCGTATATGCGGAAATAGCATACGGCCTGATATAGAAAAGCGTCCGGAACATTTACGAATCCGCCTAAAGCAGGACGCGCTATGAAAAATCCGAAAATGCTCATCGCCACGCCCATCGACAAGATCAGTATTATCCCTGTAGATGCCGCTTCCCTGACGCGCCTGACGTCTCCTGCACCGAAACTTTGCGAAACCACGACGCCGTTTCCCAGCGAGAAACCCATGGCTATCGCCAAAAACAGAAATGTGAAACTGCTTGTCGTCCCCACCGCCGACAAAGCCGCTTCGCCGGAGAAATTCCCGACGACGATGGTATCGACCGTGTTGTACAATTGTTGCAAAAGGGAGCCGATCAGGACCGGAAACGCAAAGCGCGCAATCGGTTTCCACGGAGTTCCGGTTATCATGCTCCCTTTATTCAATGTCCTTTCCATATAGGCGTATTATTATAGCAAATTTTCATAAAAATCGCCATAAGAACATCCATAGTTTGATTATTTTTCAAAAAAGAGTAGTATTAGAAAAGTTATTTCGCCGAAATAGCTCAGCGGTAGAGCAGCTCACTCGTAATGA
>DMKZ01000038.1:0-2428 GCA_003454065.1 Spirochaetaceae bacterium | reverse complement strand
CAGCTCACTCGTAATGAGCAGGTCTTGAGTTCGATTCTCAATTTCGGCTTGTCTTTTTGATTATAATTGCGTCATCGGCGTCTCGCAGTATAGCAGCCCGTTTCGGAGAGGAACCCGCAGGACTTGCGGCTTGCACCGGAAGAGCGAACAGCGTGAAGAAAGGAGTTTTGAAAAAACCTCAAGAATGTATTTAGGGCGCTTCTATTTACCGCCGATTTTCTGCCGAAGAGAAGGTTTTTCGGAATTCGGTCCGCAAAGCCGCCTGAATTCGCTTGAAAAAGGTATGAAAGCGGTCCAGCCTATGGTCTTGTCGAGCTTCTCGATGTCCATCTTGCACTTATCGCTCCTCGATTCGTATTTGCCCTTTGCAGCCATCGGAGAATAGTTCCCGTTCCCGGAATTGCTTTTCAATTCCCTTGAGATCGTCGATTCGCTCCTTTTCAAGTTCATGGCGATTCCGGCGCAGCTTTGACCTTGCAAAAAGCCCTTATATGCATTCTCTTTCGAAAATGCTAATATTATCGTACCCCATATTTCCTCTCTGATAGTGATTTTGCTTGACACCATTATTAAGGATTGTGGGGCTTTATTCGTTTATGTCGCGAAAAATCGCGGTGTTGCTATTAGGGCTTGCTAATTCGCCATCCTAAAGAGCGATAGAACAACTTTGTATTTCCTAAGATAATATTGTAGAATATGTTTCAATATGGCAAAGATTCGGAAGCATGAAGGCGAAAAATTTTTGCTTTCCTTTTTCGGTCGATGCCAAAAAAATAAGGAGATCAATATGAGGAAATCTTTCGCTATTTTTCTAGTGCTTCCTATTGTTCTTTTCCTTGCAATGTCTTGCAGCAAGAAGTCCGGTTCGGCTTCTGCAGGGGAAACGTCAAAGGCGGCTTCGGGCAAAACCTACTCCGGAAAGGTCATGCTTTACTCGTCGATGCAGGAAGCTCAGCTTCAGGCTGTCGAGAAAGCATTCGAGAAGGCATATCCCGGAATCAACATGGAATATTATTTCGCATCCGGCGGAAAAGTTCTCACCAAGATGACGACTGAAGCGCAAGGCGGCCAGATCGCATCCGATGTGGTGTGGCTCGGAGATCCTTGCGACTACGAGAAATTCAAGGCGCAAGGCTGGCTGGAAAAGTATTCCTCGCCTGAAGAAGCCCATATTGCCAAGACATACATCGATAAGGACGGGTATTACACGGCTGGCAGGCTCGTTACGATGGGAATCGCATGGAACACAGCGCTTGTGAAAGATAGCGAAGCGCCAAAGACATGGAACGAGCTCCTCGATCCGAAATGGAAGAATCAGATCATAATGACGGATCCGGATCAGGCTTCCACGACGAAATATTGGATGACTGCGATGATGCAGAGCGAAAAGTACGGCGAGCCGTTCTTCAGGGCGCTGCATGCCAACGGCACGAAACTCGAGTCCGGAACCACGGCAACGCACAATAGAGTCGCCGACGGCTCCTACAAAGTGGGAATTTGCCTCGACTACGTGTCTGCCAGCCTCATTGCCGAAGGCTCACCGATGAATTTCCACTTCACGACTTCGGACGTATGCACGATGACAAGCCCTGTCGCGCTTATCAAAGGCTGCGCGAATCCTGAAAACGGAAAGCATCTGATAGACTTCCTGCTTTCCAAAGAAGGGCAGGAAGTGCTGGTCCAGCAGAACCTCGTTTCCGTTCGCGACGACGTGAAGATGAAAGTTGACACATCTGCCATCGCATCGGTCAACATGCCGGTTGACTTCATCAAACTCGGCGAAAACATGAAGACTTACCAGTCGATATTCAATAAGATCTGGAACAAATAATCGTTTGCTCAGGCGGGAGCCTCATTACGAGACCCCCGCTTTTTTTTTGATGAGGATAAAATATGGCAGAAGTAAAATTCGAAAACATAACCGCCATCTACGGAAAGAAAACGGTTCTCAAGGACTTCTCCCTCACTGTCAACAGCAATGAGATATTATGCCTTGTAGGACCTTCGGGATGCGGCAAGACAACGCTCGTGCGTTGCCTCTTAGGGCTTATGAAACCAGAATCGGGATCAATCGCCGTTGGAGACAAGGTTCTATTCGATGCGAAAAAACGCATAAATGTTCCAGCCGAAAAGCGAAATATCGGAATTGTTTTCCAAGACTATGCTGTCTGGCCGCACATGACTGTGCTCGAAAACGTTTCATACCCGCTCAAAAAAAGGCGAGTTGCCAAGGAAGAGATAGCGAAACGCGCCATGAAGGCGCTTGAACTCGTCCACATGGCGAACTATGCGAACCATCTCCCGATGCAATTGTCCGGCGGACAGCAGCAAAGGGTGGCCATAGCGCGTGCGCTAGTGGTCGATTCCGAAATACTCGTTATGGATGAGCCAATCACCAACCTTGATGCGAAGCTCCGCGAGGAAATGC
>DMKZ01000074.1 GCA_003454065.1 Spirochaetaceae bacterium | reverse complement strand
GAGATTATTATGAGGTTTTGGGCGTATCCAAGACGGCTTCGTTGGATGAGATAAAGAAGGCTTACAGAAAGCTTGCCATGGCCAATCATCCTGACAAAAATCCCGGCAACAAGGAGGCGGAGGATAGGTTCAAGGAAGCCACCGAGGCTTACGAGGTTCTCAGCGATGCGGACAAGAGGAAGCGATACGACCAATATGGCTTCGCCGGCGTGGATCAGAACGGCGGATACCAGAATGCATATAGGGATTTCAGCGATATTTTCCAGGGCTTCGGCGGGGGGTTCGGCGGAGGCGGAGGCCTCGATGACATATTGAGCCAATTTTTCGGAGGGGGCTCGAGGCGCAATGCGAAAGCTAGCGGCGCCGTGGACGGCCGATCTTTGCAGGCCGGGGTTGAGATAGATCTTTTGGAGGCGGTTCAGGGAACGGACAGGACGATTGAATATGCGCATGATGTCAAATGCCCCAAATGCAAGGGGCATGGAACCGAGCATCCTGAAAAAAAACACACTTGCGCCGCATGCAACGGAAGCGGCGTCGTAATATCCAGACAAGGTTTCTTCACTACTCAAATGCCGTGTTCCTCATGCCGTGGGGCGGGGGTTATCATAGATGATCCATGTCCTGATTGCAAAGGCTCGGGATTGATGCATAAGCGGGAGAAGATCAAAGTCGATATCCCCAAGGGCATAGAGAGCGGACAAAGCGTCATAGTGCGCGGAATGGGAAATTCCGGAGCCAAAGGCGGCAGGGATGGCGATTTGTATGTTCAGGTCGCTATCAAGAAGAACGCCAGATTCACGCGGAAGAGGAACGATTTGTATTGCAGGCTTCCCATAACGCCTTCCAAGGCGGCTTTGGGCGGCAGGGTCGAATTCTTGCACATCAATGGCGAGGTTCTCAGCATAGATATTCCAGCGGGAAGCGAGAGCGGCCAATATTTGAAGGTTCGAGGCAAAGGCATCATCCCCGGAAGAAAAGGGCTTTTCGCCAAAGATGGCGATTTGTTCGTGGAGCTGCACGTGAGCACGCCCAAGAAGCTTACGAAGAAGGCCAAGGAGCTTTACGAGCAGCTTGCCAAGGAGATGAATGAAAGCGATCGCAGCGAACTCGTCAATTTGTGATGTTCCTCTAAAAGAGGTTATTCAAAATTCATTTCCATGCTTCGTTTTGAGGTCAATTTCTGATAGCCTCTGCGTATTTCCGAAAAGCTGGTTCCAAGAGCGTTGCTGTCTGCGCGTGGGTATTCGATATGATTGACTTAAAACCGCTTATGAGATAAAATACATGTCAAATCGATTTTACAAGGAGAATTCGTATACTATGGCGATAAGTGGACAAATCAAGAATCGTGCGCACGAACTCAGGGATTATACCGCTAAGAACCTGTCCAAGCTGATCCAGATGAAGAGCTATTCTTCTCAGGAGGAGAATGTTTGCAGGCTTATTGTCGATCTTTGCAAGGAGGCCGGTTTCGATGAAGTCAAGGTTGACAGGCTCGGAAGCGTTGTCGGAAGGGTCGGTTACGGACCGAGGACTATTGCGTTCGATGCTCATATCGACACGGTCGAGGTTGGGAATAGCGCGAACTGGACATTCGATCCGTTCAGCGGAGAGATCAGGGACGACCTTGTTCTTGGAAGAGGCGCTTCGGATCAGAAGGGCGGAGCCGCTTCCATGATCACAGCTGGAAAGATACTCAAGGAACTGAACTATGACGGTGAGTTTTCGATTTTCTTCACATTCACCGTAATGGAAGAGGATTGCGATGGAATGTGCTGGAAATATCTCATCGAAGAGGAGAATTTCAAGCCGGACTTCGTCGTTTCCACCGAGCCTACGAGCTGCAGGATCTACAGGGGTCACAGAGGAAGAATGGAGATCAGGATCATTTTGAAGGGTATCTCCTGCCATGGATCCGCCCCTGAGAGAGGAGTGAGCGCTGCATACAAGGCTGCGAGGGCGGCTCTTGCGATTGAAAAGCTCAACGAGGATCTTCAGCCGGATGATGACCATTTCCTCGGAAAGGGAACGATTACCGTTTCTCAGATTCAGGTTTCCGGACCTTCGCAGTGCGCTGTCGCCGATTATGCGATGATCTATTGCGATAGAAGGCTTACATGGGGCGAGGATGCAGATCTTGCCATTTCGCAGGTCAGAGAATATGTGAGCGCCGCTATCGGTGAATCCGACTTTGTCGTCGAGATGCCGGAATACGAGAAGACCGGATGGACGCGCAAGCCTTATTCGCAGGAGCTTTATTTCCCGACTTGGAAGATAGAGAGGAATCATCCGCTTGTTGAGGCCGGCGTCGATACGTACGAGGAGCTCTTCGAGAAGGAGCCTGTCGTTGACAAGTGGACGTTCAGCACCAATTGTGTGGCTACCACGGGAAGACATAAGATCCCTGCTATCGGGTTTGGTCCCGGAGATGAGGATCAAGCCCATGCGCCGAACGAGATCACTAGGGTTCAGGATCTCGAGATCTGCTCTGCTTTCTATGCGCTTCTTCCGTACAAGCTCGCAGGAAAGAACCTTTGATAAGAAAACAGATCTAATGAACTGATTTTTGATATAGGTCTCTTGGTGTTTTCGCATCGGGGGACCTTTTTTTTTGGGATGATTCGGAATGCAAGCTGATTGGATCGGATTCCGTCATGTCGGTTTTCGGGTCGCTCCATATCCACAAGGAGTTTGGGATTATGACAGATGTTAAGGATGACAAGGCTCGCAAAGATGCCGTTTCCAAGGCTTCTGGAAAGGAAGTCTATGCTGCCGATCTTGTGTTTGACGGGATGATTTACGCCTGTTTGGTCAGGACATCGGTGCCGAGGGGGATAATCAAAAGCATAAAGCTTCCGGATCTTCCCGAAGGCTATCATTATTTCGACGATAGGGATATTCCGGATGGCGGCAAAAACGAGCTTTGGATGATTCAGAAGGATTGGAAATGCTTTGCGGCTGGCGCTTCGGGGTATATCGGCGAAACGATAGGGATTCTGTGCGGACCCGATAGAACCGTTCTGTATCAGCTGAGGAATGGAATCGAGGTCGAATACGAGGAGCAGATTCCCGCCGCCAGCATCGAGGAATCCATAGCATTGAAGGGCGGTCCGATAATCGGCGAGGACAATCACCATTGCAAAGTCGAGCTTGAAAGCGGCGAAGGCGATATCGAGGAAATAATGGAAGGCGCGCATAAGATCGTGGAGGAAGAGCTCAAAACCGGATTCCAGGAGCATATGCATCTCGAAACCAATGGAATGGTCGCGAATTACGAGGATGGCAAATTCGTTTTCTACGCTTCATGCCAATGTCCGTTCTACATCAGAAAATCCGTAGCCGGCGTGGTTGGGATAACTCCCGAAGACATCATCGTCAGACAGATGTCCACGGGCGGAGCATTCGGAGGGAAGGAGCATTTTCCCGATGTGATAGCGGGACCGCTTATCCTTGCTGAATATTATCTCAAGAAGCCGATCAAACTCATATTCAACAGGGAGGAGGACACTCGGTTTTCCGTCAAGAGACACCCTTCGCTCGTGAAATTCAAGACTGCTTTGGATAGGAAAGGCAATATTCTTGCGATGGATTCGACAGTGTATTACAATGCCGGCAGATACCTCGCCTCCTCCTACATAGTGATTCAGCGCGGATGCATGCATATCGAGGGCGTGTATAGATTCCCTCACGCAAGGGTGAGAGGCTTTTCCATGGCCACTAATACTTTTCCTTCCTGCGCTTTCAGGGGGTTCGGGGCGCCGCAGACGATTTTCGCTTTGGAAACGCACCTGACCCATATCGCTGAAAGCATCGGAGTGGATCCTGTCGATTACAAGAAGCGCTATCTGATAAAGCAGGGCGATACGACCATTACGAACGGAAAAATAGTCGAAAAAGTCAGAGTCCCTGAATTGATCGAGAATGTCTGCAAGGCATCGGGATATTATGAGAAAAGCAGAAAATACGGTTTCGGAAGCGGGAAGGGCATAGGCTTTTCCCTTTACAATCACGGCGGCGCATTTACGGGGAACGGAGAGAGCGCGATAATAAAGGCCGTCGTCAAGGTCAGGAAGCAGAAGGACGGAACCGTACTTGTCAAAGCCGGTCAGACCGAGATGGGGCAGGGGTTCTCTTCGGCCGTTTGCCGCATTGCCGCGAAAACGCTTGGAATTCCATACGACAAGGTGATTTACAATTACCCCGACACGAATTTGGTTCCGGACTCCGGGCCGACCGCGGCATCGAGATCGACTATGGTACCGGGCAATCTCGTGATGAAAGCCTGCCAGGAGCTCAAATCAAGATGGAACGAGGCGGACGAGATAGAGTGCGAAGCGCATTATGAGCATCCGGAAGGATACCCGTGGAACCAGGAGACATTCCAAGGATATGCCTATCTTGGCTACGGCTGGGGCGCTTGCGTGGTTGAAGTCGAGGTGGATGCTCGAACCGCGGAAACGAAGGTGAAGGGCGTTTGGTCGGCCCACGATGTCGGGAATTGCATTGATCCGCTGATTGTTCATGGCCAGGTGAACGGAGGGATCGCTCAGGGCATAGGCTGGGCATCCACAGAGCTTTTGGAGAACAACGGCGGCTATTTTAAGCAGCATTCGATGAGCGATTACATCATTCCGACCTCGATGGATCTTCCTTCGCAGGAGGTCTATTACGCTAATGAGCCGTATCAATGGGGACCTTACGGGGCCAAGGGAATGGGTGAGCTCGTATTCAACGGCAGCGGCGCCGCTTATGTTGACGCCCTTTCCAGAGCCATAAACAGGAAGATCACTTCCATACCTAATCCTACGGAAACCGTCATGGGTCACATTTTGCATTCCGAAAAGCTGACGGGGGGAAGAAAATGAACATCGCTTTTTCTTTGAACGGAAAGGACGTATCGAT
>DMKZ01000160.1 GCA_003454065.1 Spirochaetaceae bacterium | reverse complement strand
CCCGGTGGTTAACAGCCACCTGCTCTACCGGCTGAGCTATAGACGCAAGATAGTGTCATAGATAACGCATGTAATCATACTTGTTTTGTTTTTTTTTGTCAAGGCTTTGCTTGTTTATTGCTTGTTGATGATGTTTCTGATTTGACCGATTGTCAATGCAGCCGTTTGGCGCGCAATAGGGCGACGCGTCTTCCGTTCATCTTCGATACGAGGAAATTGAAGCCGGCGAATTCGAACGAGTCGCCTTTTTTTGGGAGTCTGTCGAGCATTTCGAATGCGAGGCCGCCAATGCTCGTGCTTTCAATTTGCTTGGCGAATTCTTCTCCGTTCGCGACATCCAGCTCGTCGAGCATGTTTTCTATTTCCAAATCGCCCTTAATGTAATATAGATCGTCGCTCTTCTTTTTCACGTCGTTTTCAATTCGATCGCTTTCATCCCATATCTCTCCCGATATGTTTTCGAGAATATCCTCCATGGTGATTATCCCGTAGGTTCCGCCGTATTCGTCGTTTATCACTGCCATGTGCTTTTTCTCTTTTTTCATAAGCGAAAGGCAGTCGTTCAGATCCATTGTCATGTGTATTCGAAGAGGCGAGAACATTTCCTTTTCAATCATGGTCCTGACTTGGCTTTTGCTTGGCTTTGGGTTTTTTACGAAAAATTTGAGGACGGATTTTGCAAATATCACGCCTAATATGTAGTCGCGCGATCTCTTATAGACGATAAGCCTCGAATATCTTGTCTTAGACGCGGTTTCAAGGACTTTCGATGCTTCGTCGCCTATATCTATTCCGTCTATGTCCATTCTATGCGTGGCTATTTCGAATACGGTCGTATCATCGAAGTCTATGCTGTTCACGAGGAGTTCTTCCTCTTGCGAATCGATTGCTCCGTTTTCTCTTATTTCTCCGATTGCAAGAGCGATTTCATCGCTGTCGATGTTATCTTTTTCATCCGTGTTTTCATGATTTCCGCCGGAGATTCTGAAAATGATGTTCATGACATAAGCGAACGGGTAGAGAATCAGATACATGCATCTGATGGGAATGCAGACCGTTCTCGAAACGGATATGCTTTTCGATCTGGCGACAACTTTAGGTATGGTTTCGCAAAAAACTATGACTGTGATTGTTGACAGAGCGGTTCCGAGCCATGAAAGGCTTGTGGATTCGTGAGGCAGGGCGGCATAGGTCATTTGGGTTGACAGTGTGGCTATGGCTGTGTTCGCAAGGTTGTTTCCAAGTAATATGATAGGCAGGTAGTTTTTGAAATTTCCGGCCACTTCGTATGCAATCCTATCTATTGCCGATGGTTTATCGCGAGTTGCGTTTCTCATAAGCAGAAGCATATTGCATGACGACAATGCGACTTCGGATGCGCTGAAGCAGGCTGAAAGGAAAAGGCAAATCGCCAGGGCTGCGAATTGGAAGTTCATGATAGCTTCGCTCTTCTTATCGTCTTTTCATCATCGACTTCGCCTATCAGCTCTTCCACGATGTCTTCTATGGTGATTATGCCTTCGATGCGACCGTTCTGATCCTTTACGAACCCCAAGTGCGTTCTATTGCGCGAGAGCTCCCTCAGACAGTCGTCGATTTTTATTTGCGGCTGGACGAAATAGGGCGGCAGCAGGCTTTCCGCGATGTTGATCTTTCTGCTGTTGCTGAAGTAGTCCTGAAGAAAGATTCTTGTGTTAAGCACCCCGAGAAGCTTGTTATTCGCATCGATGACAGGGTACCTTGTGAATTCAAGCGAATCTATTTTCGCAAGCAATTCCTTTTCATCGCTCACCGCTATGACATGCGCATCATCCGTACGCCTCGCATCATCATCGCAAATCGATATCTTGAATGCGTTTTTATATTTCGTCATTATCGAGGCTGCGTTCTTGTCGTCGAAGCTTAGCGCATGCTCGATCAATGCTTTTGTTTGCGGATCCAGATTTCCGGTCATGGATGCCGTCTCCGCCATGCTTTTTATATCATCCTCGCTGACTGCATTTTCGTTGCGCATATCCTTTGAGAAGATCCTTATGATTCCTTTTGCTGTTTCATGAAGTATTTGCGATATGGGCGAAATCATGGCGAGAAACGGCATGCAGATTATTGCGGATGCGATAAGAGTCGTTTCCCTGAACGATAAGGCGATGAGCTTTGGCATCATCTCGCCGAATAGGAATATTGCGAATCCTGAAACGAGTATTCCCGTAGCCATGCCCTTCGAATCGAAGTATTCCGAAAACAGGAACGAAGTGACTGCTGCATAAGATGCATGCGATGCGTTGATCAGAACCAGAATCGATGATATCGTCTCGTCATATTTGTCTATGAGAGCGGATATCTTCCTGTAAACCAAACTCCCCTTGTTTGCCTTCAATTTTATTTTGAATCTGTCTGAGCTTGTAATCGATGTTTCGAATGCGGAAAAGACGATTGATAAGAAGACGGCGATTATTGCTGCTGCTATGAGCAGCCTGCTACGCCCCGATAAGCCTGTGTCCATTACGGTCTGTTCTTGCGCTCCTTTTGCGTACGCTTTCTGATGTCTTATTATAGGACACCATTCGCTAAATTGCAAAAAGAAATACGGTAGCGAGCACCTGCGGGCGTAGCGACATGGGATAAGAGCAAACAGAAGGCGTAGAGGCATTGACAGGCTGGGGTACTGATTTTTATAGCGCCATATGAGGGCTTTTAGGAGCGTCTTTTGCACTTGCATGTGCGACAAAGCCGGTTTTTTTGCGATATTCATAGTATGAGGAAACAATATGTCGCAACTTTGGCATTGAATGCCGCAATCGTTTTGATGATCTTGCTTAAGGAATGCTTGGTTTTGCAATTGGCTGTATGCTTCTTGGGGACGATGTGCATTCTTGCGATCGCTTCGAGGAACGACGTCAAGCCGCATGACGATGAGTCGCAAGTGGCGAGGAGGATGATGCTGGCTCTTGCCGCATTGCTGCTTTGCTGCGGATTGTCGTATTCGCATAATTGCCGAATGAGCAGCAGGCCTTTTGCCATAGATGGCGTCAGATGGGCGCAAGGAACGCTTTGCCAAGATAGCTCTGTGACTCGCAAGGGGGGAACCCTATTAAACGTCAATATCAGGAAGGTTCGAAACGATTTTATCGAAGCGAGCGCTTCTGTAAGCATCGCCGTTTATGTCAGGGATGCGCAATATAGGGGGATCTATGGGGATTTGGTGGAATTGCACGGTTTGAAAAGGAGTGATGACGATGATTTGTATTTCGCCGATTCATGTTTGGTTATCAAGCGCAATCCGCTCTCTTCCCTCAGAGCGAGGCTCTTGACATCTGCCGAAAAACGCATTATGACCGTGACGAATCGTTTCAGGGATGATGTTGACTTGGCTGCGAAGGGGCTTGCCATGAAATTGCTGTTCGCCAGAAGCATTGCAGATATCGATGACGAGCTGCGGCCGTTAGTGAGAAAAACCGGCTTGGCATTCGTGTTCGCTTTATCCGGAATGCACTTGAATGTCGTAGCATCATTGATTCGCAGGTTCTTGAGGAGAAGGACTACTGCTGTCAAGTCGGGTGTCGTCGCCGTCATTCTTGTTGCCGCATATTTCGCTTTCGCATCCAGAAGCGCTTCGTTTATCCGCGCTTATCTGATGTTTCTTCTTTCATTTGCTTTTCCATGCGGTTTTCTGATTTCGCTTCCTGTCGCATTTTTGATGCAGAATGTTTTCTTTCCGCTGACGGTCGCATCGGTATCATTTGATTATTCGTATCTTGCTACATGCGGAATCCTTCTTTTGCACAAGCCGATTTCAATTGCTTTGCTAATGCGCGTCGGCAAAACGATCTCCGGGTATTTTTCCTTAGGGCTTTCGGCTGTTTTGCTGTCAGCCGTAGTAGGGCTTTCGTCAAACGGAGAGTTCGTGGCGATGTCTTTGATCGTAGGGCCTATTGCCGCTGTTTTGGCATCATGCTTCATCGTTTTGGCAATGTTTCTTGTCGCATTTCGCAAAAGCTCTTTTTTTTCGCATGTTGCCCGCTATTTGTATTTGGCAATGGAAAAAGCGCTGGAACTGGGAGCAGGCATATCGTTTGATACCGGATGGATGGGGTATGTTTGCGTGGCGTTAGCGGTTCTGTTGGTTTTTGTCGTAGCATTATCGAAAGCGCTTCCGAAAGCCGGGCGATTGGAGAGTTGACAGTTCGAGCTTGCATCCGCCGACAAGATATTCATAGAGGGGACTGCCGGAAACATGAGCTTTCATTCTAAATAAGGTGTTAGCATAGAGACGCCGTATTCGTATAAAACATTGGTATTGCCGATTAGAAGCGGAACAAATCGCCTATTAGTGGCTTGGTGACATCGTATATATGCATTCGGTTGAAAAAGTGCGCTTGTTCGGTTAAAATTATCAAATAGCTTTCGGGGAGGGTTCGTGCGCTTTCGCACGAGTTGTTTCCGGGAGGCATAGGAGAATTTGAAAGTGAGAAAATACGTATCGGAATTCGTCGGCACGGCCGTGCCGGTTGTTTTGGGATGCGGCACTGCCATGCTTGTCGGATGCAGTGCAAAGAGCGGATCGGTCATAGGCCTTACGCTTGCGGTCGTTCATATTTTGGGAATAGGGCTCACTGGAACGAGTGTCAATCCTGCAAGAAGCCTCGGCCCTGCGATAGCGAATGCCATTTTCAATTCGAATAGCCAGGCGCTTTCGGAAGTATGGGTGTTTATCGTCGGACCTGTCATTGGAGCCGTTTTAGCAGCATTCTTCTGCAAGAATGTCTTGCAGGATAAGGCTTAACCGCATGCAAGGCGTAGGGGGTGCGATATGAAAGCGAAGGATTATAGGAAAGCCGCATGGAATAATCTGGCCGGCAAGCGCGGGATATTCGCGCTTATCGTGTTGATCATGGGCATCATAATGGGTGTGGCCGGAACTTTGGGTGGAATCGGCAGTTTGGTTTTGTCCGGACCGTTTGCCTTGGGTTTTTCCGGATGCTGTCTGCTATGCGCCAGGGGCGGGCAGATCAAAGTCGAGGATTTGTTCGACGGGTTCAAAAGTTTTCTCAAGTCGTTTTTGCTCAATCTTGTGAATGGTATCTTCATCGCCCTTTGGTCGCTCTTGCTGATAGTGCCGGGCATTATCGCCGCGCTGAACTACAGCATGAGCTTTTATATTCTCAGGGATGATCCGGAAATAGGCGCAAACGATGCCAGGAAAAAATCGATTGAGATGATGCGCGGTCGCAAATGGCAGCTGTTCTGCCTCAAATTCAGTTTCATAGGTTGGTGGCTGCTTTGCATCCTCACTTTCGGCATCCTGGTTTTCTGGGTCGTGCCGCATGCGAAGGTTGCGGAAGCGGAATTCTATGAGAATCTGAAAAAGGCAGGCCCGATTGAGTCGGTTGATTCGATTGATCCTGTCGAGCCGGATAAAATCGGATTTCGGAACTAATGGAATGCCTGTAGGTCTGCCTATTGGCATGCGTTTTGAAAAAACCTTAGCAAACAAGTATCATTGAGAAATTGTGGTCAGACTGCTTAAGGCTATAGTTGTAGTCATTGCGGCGTTTGTCGCTTTATTCGGATTGATTTATCTTACGAAGGGCATAAGCAGTTTTTTGGATAGATTCATAATCAGAAGGAAAGATGCTGCTGGTAAAGCAGACAAGGAGTGTGATTTCAATGGGCAAGAAACCGATTAGATTCATGTGCACGGCTTTCAGGGACGGATTTCAGTCCGTGTATGGGGCGAGGGTTTTTACGAAGGATTTCATGAAGGCTGTCGCTGCAGCCGCAGAGGCTGGAATAGACCATTTCGAAGCCGGCGGCGGTGCAAGGTTCCAGGCGCTGTATTTCTATACGAACGAGGATGCCTTTGCCATGATGGACGAATTCAGGAGGACTGTTGGCGAAGGGATAAATCTTCAAACGCTCTCAAGAGGCGTGAACGTAGTCGGCCTTGAAAGCCAGAGCAGGGATGTGATCGATCTTCATGCAAGGCTTTTCAAAAAGCATGGAATGACTACTATCCGGAATTTTGACGCTCTGAACGATGTGAACAACCTCGTGGATAGCGCCAGATCCATAAAAAACGCAGGTCTCAGGCATGAAGCGGTGATAACGATGATGAGTCTGCCGCCTAATGCCAAAGGCGCGCACGATCCCGATTTCTACGATAGGATTCTGCACAACATACTTGACGCCAAGATTCCGTTCGATTCGCTTTGCTATAAGGATGCTTCCGGAACATCGACGCCTCAATACGTGTATGAGACGATAAAGAGAGCGAGAGCCGTGCTTGGTCCGGAGGTTCCGATTGTGATGCATTCCCATGACACCGCAGGCTGTTGCGTTCAGCAATACATGCAGGCTATCGCCGCTGGCGCCAATGTGGTCGATTTGTCGATGCAGCCCGTTTCGGGCGGTACGTGCCAGGTGGATATCATCACGATGTGGCATGCATTGAGAAACACCGAGTACGTTCTGGTGAATGACAAGGATCAGGAGATCGACATAAGCAAGATCGTCAAGGCTGAAAACGTATTCAAGGAGTGCATGGCGGATTATTTCCTTCCGCCGGAAGCTACTGCTGTCAATCCCGAGATTCCTTTCTTCCCGCTTCCGGGCGGCGCTCTTACTGCAAACACCCAGATGTTGAGGGATAACAGCTTGATGGACAGGTATCCCGAAATAGTCGAAGCCATGGGTGAAACCGTTGCGAAAGGCGGATACGGCACATCCGTGACTCCTGTTTCGCAATTCTATTTCCAGCAGGCGTTCAACAACGTCA
>DMKZ01000050.1 GCA_003454065.1 Spirochaetaceae bacterium | reverse complement strand
GCCCCGAAGCTTCCGTTCGGCTCATACATCGCCGAAATCAATCCTATGGCTTTGAATTTCATTTTTCACCTCCTTCGGAATAAATCATGACCTCATTAGGAGTTCCGAACACCGTCTTGGCAGGAACTTTGCTGCCTTCATTGACAATGGAATGCGATATCTTGCTATTCTTGCCTACGACGCAATCGGGCAGAAGTATGGAATCAACTATCTCAGCGCCTTCTTCGACAATTGCGCCGCAGCCTACGACCGAATTGACTATCTTGCCCTTCACAACAGCGCCGTTGCACACTACGGAACGCGAAACGGAGCCCTTCTTTCCTATTATATGCGCAGGATACAGCGATGAAGCTCCGGAGCGAATCTTGAAATTGTCGTTATAGAGGTCGAATTCCGGGTTCTCCTTCAAAATGTCGAAATGCGCCTCGTAGTAACTATCCACGGTTCCTATGTCCTTCCAATATCCGCGGAAGGGATATGCGAAAACGGGCGCCTTGCTGCCAAGCATTCCGGGAATGATGTTCTTGCCGAAATCATGCTCGGATTTCGGATCGTCATGATCTGCGAGAAGAGCCTTCTCAAGCGCCTTCCATGTGAAGATGTATATTCCCATCGAAGCGAGATTGCTTTTCGGATTGGCAGGCTTTTCGGCGAACTCCGTTATCCTTCTTTCCTTATCTATGCTCATGATTCCGAATCTGCTGGCTTCGGCCATCGGAACCTCCATGACGGAAACAGTCAGATCAGCCTTCTTCTCCTTGTGGAAATCGAGCATCTTGCCGTAATTCATCTTATACAGATGATCGCCGGACAAAATGACTATGTATTCCGGAGAGTAGGAATTGACGAAGTCGATATTATGATAGATGGCATCAGCAGTTCCCTCATACCATGCTCCGCCTTTTTGCGTAGCATAAGGAGGAAGTATATGAACGCCTCCGTCAGACTTATCAAGATCCCATGCCTCTCCCGACCCTATGTATCTGTTGAGTATCATAGGACGATACTGAATCAAGACGCCGACGGTATCGATTCCGGAATTGACGCAGTTGGACAATGAGAAATCAATGATCCTGTACTTGCCGAAAAAACTAACTGCAGGCTTGGCATTGTGGTTCGTCAGAGCTTTCAACCTCGTCCCCTGACCGCCTGCAAGAAGCATGGCAACGCACTCCTTCTTTTTCATATATGCACCTCCATAAGCGGAAAAGCCGCCTTATGCCTTTTTGGTCTTCCAAATATCCCTGTCATATTCCAATATCGTTCTGTCGCTTGAGAAGTAGCCGGACTGCGCTATATTGACCAGCGACATCCTGTTCCAAGCAACGGTATCGCCATAGGTTTCGATCAATCCCTTCCATGCATCGACATACGAGTTGAAATCCTTCATCACGAAGAATTCGTCGTTCCTGTTCAAAAGCGCGTCGTAGATTCCCCAGAAGCTCTGCCCGCAGGAATTGAAGAAGCCATCGACAAGCTGGCTCGTTATCCTGCTCAGATCGGGATTTCCCGCAACAAATTGCCTGGCATCGTATTCCCTTCCCCTGAGCATGCGGGAAACCTCCTCCGCAGTCATGCCGAATATCCTGACATTATCCATGCCTGCAAGCCTCGATATCTCGACATTCGCTCCGTCAAGCGTTCCGAGCGTAATCGCTCCGTTCATCATGAACTTCATGTTTCCGGTTCCGCTAGCCTCCATGCCGGCCGTTGAAATCTGTTCGCTTATGTTGGCGGCGGGGTATATCCGCTGAGCAACTGAAACGCAAAAGTTCTCAATGAAAACCACCTTGATCATCTTGCTGATCTGCGGGTCGGAATTCACCTTGTCCGCAACCGAACAAATGAACTTGATGACTTCCTTCGCAAACGCATAGCCTTGGGCGGCCTTCCCCGAGAAAATGAACGTGCAGCCGTGGGGAAGCGAAATCGTCCCGTCCTTAAGCCCGTTGTAAAGCCAAAGGATCTTGAATGCATTCAGAAGCTGCCTCTTGTACGCGTGCATCCTCTTGACCTGTATGTCGAAAACAGAATCGACATCCACATCGATGCCGGACTTTTCGGAAATGTATTCCGCAAGACGCTGCTTGCTCTCTCGTTTGACCGCGGAAAGCTTCTCGAGAAATCCGCTGTCGTCCGCATATTTCATAAGACCCTTCAGCTTATCGGGGCTTTTCTTCCACCCATCGCCTATCGCTTCCGAAATCAGGGATGCGAGAGGCCTGTTCGCCTGAATCAGGAATCTCCTATGCGAGATCCCGTTCGTCTTGTTGGAGAACTTGTCCGGATTCAGAAGGTAGAAATTCTTGAAAAGATCGGTTTTCAAAATCTGGGAATGTATTTCAGCAACTCCATTCACATGATGCGATCCGATTATGGACAGGTTCGCCATACGCACCTCCCCATCGACTATCACGCCCATGCTCCTGCAATTCGCATACCAATCCCCGAGCTCGCCTCTGAGCACTTCCTTGAACCTTCTATCAATCTCCTCGATTATCATATATATCCTAGGAACAACCCTTTGAAGCACATCGGACGGCCATCTCTCCAACGCTTCCGGAAGAACCGTATGGTTCGTATATGAGATGGTCTTCACGGTTATATCCCAGGCATCATCCCACTCCAAATTCTTCTCATCAAGCAAAACTCGCATGAGCTCCGGAATGCAAAAAGCGGGATGGGTGTCATTTATGTGTATGCTCACATGCTCCGGCATCTCGGACCACGCATCCTTGCCGTAAGATGCTTCGTAAGTTCTTATTATCGACGCTATTCCAGCGCAAACCATGAGGTATTCCTGCTTTATGCGCAATATTCTTCCGGAAGGCTGACCGTCCTCCGGATAAAGCATGCAGGTAATCGCCTCCGCTTCGCTCCGCTTCGCCATGGACAAGGCATAATCTCCTTTGTTGAAGAAGTTCATGTCTATCGTGTCTTCCACAGGCAGCGACTGGAAAATGCGCAAGGTGGTAATAGTCTTCCCGCCGTATCCTATGACGGGCACGTCATAAGGCATCGCAAGGACGCTCTCATAGTCCCTGTATATGAAATGAAGCTTGTTGTTTTCGAATGTCCTATCGACAACTCCGCCGAATTTCACCTCGACGCTCTCAGAAGGCTTGGCGGTTTCCCACGGATACTCATCCGTCAGCCATGCATCAGGCTTTTCTATCTGATACCCGTTGTCTATCTTCTGCTTGAACAGACCGAATCTGAAACGCAATCCGATGCCGAAGCCTGCCATGCCCATGGAAGCCATGGAATCCAGGAAACACGCCGACAGCCTACCCAAGCCCCCGCTGCCGAGTCCCGGATCCCTCTCCGACTCAGTCAATTCCTTGAAATCTATTCCGAGCTCGGAAAGGCCTTTCTCGACCACATCCAGAATCCCCAGATTGACGAGATAATTCTCCAAAAGCCTCCCGACGAGAAACTCCATCGAGAAATAGAACACCATCTTCGTCTTTTCCTTGAAAAAACGGGACATGGTGCTTTCCTTGTCCTCAGCCGTCTCCCTCAATATGAGGCGAACAAGAGATTCATACTTTTCCCTTGTCGTGCAATTCTTCAGCGGCTTTGAGAACAGGCTTACCGTTTCCTCTTCGTAATCCCTTTTGAATTGTTCCTTTTTGTAATTCTTCTGCATTTTTCCTTTTCTTTCTTCTAAGCATGGTCGCACCCAGCGGCGGCATCCTCAGAACGATCGAATAATCGCGACCATGGTACGGAACCTCTTCCGCCTCGATTTCTCCGACATTAACCACACCGCTCCCGCCGAATTCCACGCTATCCGTATTGAAAATCTCGTAATAGGTTCCAAGGCTATCCACGCCTATTCTGTATTCATCGTAGGAGTTGACTTCGCAATTCAAAACCATATAGGCATTGTATTCGTCGTCCTTTCCCATGCGTATGTAGCTGACAACGCATTGCGCTCCGTTATTGGCATCTATCCATGAGAAGCCATCCCACGAATGATCGACCTCCCACAGCGCTTTCTCCCTGAGATAAAGATGGTTCAGAGCCTTCACATAATCATGATGCCTCCTGTGCGCTTCGTGCTGATCGACGAGGAACCATTCGACCGATTCGCATTCATGCCATTCCGTCCACTGCCCTATTTCGTTTCCCATGAAGTTCAGTTTCGCTCCGGGATGGGTCATCTGGTAGAACAGCAGAAGTCTGAGTCCTGCGAATTTCCTCCAATAGTCGCCGGGCATCTTGCCGATGAGCGATGCCTTGCCGTGCACGATCTCATCATGCGAGAAAGGCAAGACGAAGTTCTCGCTGAACGCATACATCATGGAGAACGTAAGGAGATGATGATTGCCGGGACGATACGGGAAATCAGTCGAAAAATAATTCAGCGTGTCATGCATCCAGCCCATATCCCACTTGTAATTGAACCCCAAGCCTCCGTTTTTGGGAGGATACGTAACCAACGGCCACGCCGTGCTTTCCTCCGCTATCAGACTGGCGCCCGGATGAAATTCTCCGATCATCTCCGAAAGCTCCCTTACGAAAGCAATGGCCTCGAGATTTCCCTCGTCGCCGTATTTGTTGAACTTCTTCTGGCGCGGATCGTCTATGCCGAAATTCAAATACAGCATGCTCGACACGCCGTCAACGCGCATGGCATCCGCATGAAATTCTCCAAACCAATAATTGGCATTGGAAAGCAGGAACGATCTGACCTCGGGCCTGCCGAAGTCGAATTTGCCCGTCCCCCAATTCGGATGCATATCCTTTTCATACAAATAGTGCCCGTTGAACATGGCCAAACCATGCGAGTCATAGCAAAAATGGCCGGGAACCCAATCCAATATCACAGAAATCCCGCTCTGGTGCGCGCAATCGATAAGATGCATCAGCTCTTCCGGCTTCCCGTATCTGCTTGTCGGCGAATAGAAGCCCGTCACCTGATACCCCCAAGAGGCATCAAGCGGATGCTCCATCACCGGAAGAATCTCCATGTGCGTATAGCCCATCTCCTTCACATAATCCACAAGTTCGGCAGCAAGCTCCGAATAGGAATAGAATTCATCCTGCTTGTCCGTTCCGTCGATGTTATGCTTCTTCCAGCTGCCGAGATGAACCTCGTATATGTTTTTCGGACGCCCCGCGCCTTCGCGCATCGCCCTGCCCTTCATCCAATCGTAATCGCTCCACTCGTATTTGAGAGTATGCACCACAGAAGCGGTGGAAGGCCTTTTTTCAGAGAAAAAAGCGAACGGATCCGCTTTCTCAAGCGTCTTGCCGTTGTCCGTTTCGATCACGTATTTGTAGATGTCGCCCTCGCGAACATCCTTGAAGAATCCGGTCCAAACCCCCGAATTGCCTATTGGGGAAAGATCGTGGTCAAGCCTCCAATCATTGAAATTCCCATGAACGCAGACCCTTTTGGCGCCTGGAACCCAAACGGTGAAATGAACGCCTCCGTCAGCAACATGCGCACCGAAGGAGCGATATGCATAGAAATACCTGCCCTCGTTGAAGAGATAGATCTGATCTTCGTCTATAAAAGCCTTCATGCCAAGCTCCTGCGAAACCGAATGGGGATTGGAGTTAGTCTCTACTATTCTATCCGATACTTGCTATAAAATCAACCTATTGTACAATGGCGGAGATATTTGAGGGCGCTTCTAAAAACCCCAGAGTCCAAACCTGCCAGATGTCCTTCCGACTGAAAAGCCGGCGGAAAGCCTCGAAGTACGACAGTATTTCTGTGTTTTCCGCCGGCTTTTCATCTCGAAAATCCACAAACATCTTCGAACAGCAGGTTTTTAGAAGTGCCCTTGAGCGATATGCCGCCCAATCGGCTTCGAGCATCAAGCCGTGCGCAAAGCACTGCCTTGATTTGCTCGAATCATGCATAGGCGGCCTCTCATCTCAAATCTCTTCGCAGGGGTTGACTGAGACTTCTGTCGGTTTATACGCCTCATAGCAGAAAGTCCTGGTAATTGTCAGGCGTTACGGCGCTGAACAGCGCATCCTGGTAGGCTGCGGCGAATGCCACTGGAAGCTTGATTCTGCCGCGCGTAGGAGAATACTTGAATTCAAATGCTGACAAAACACCGTTGCCGGCATATTGCTCGCAATATCCTTTTTCCCGAATCTGAGCCAATGCCTCGTCGGCAGTCCTGTCGGCTTTGAACTCGATTACATAAACGAACTTCGAAGTCATTAGAACCGCATCCGCCCTGCCTCTGGCAGATGATATTTCCGCATCGATATCCGCACCTATCGACTTCATCATGCAATAAAATGCCATGTGATAGGATTTTTCAGTCAATCGTGAGGAAATCTCGTTCGAAACCCCTGCGTACGGATAGTCCAAAACATAGACTTGACCGTCGGGTGTGGAATCTGCGATGGTAAGATACCCGACTGGTATAAAAGCGGCTTCAATACGCCACATCATCCACGATGCCGCCGTTCGCATCCGAACCGGATACGGGCGAATCCGCATCGCCGCTCGCACCATGCGACAGCCAGACGGTCACCATGTTCGGCAGGCACACGATGCTATCGCCCATCTCAGACAGACTCTTTCGCATGCAGATCCCCTCGGGACAGTCCGCATGAATCACCCTGACGACCCTGTTATCGCATTCTACGATAAAAGCGCCGCGCTTTCCTTCGAACTCATATTGCGCATTCTTCGACAGCGGATAAACATAAGCGGAACCGACGGTTCTGATATTCACGTATTCCGGCTTGCCATCCGCTTTTTTGAATGCTGCGAACACAAGGTATGCGGAAACAAAAGCCATGGCTATCAGGATTGCAACGTCCGCAGGTTTGATTTTAAGGGAATTTCCAAAACCCTGCTCTTCGGAAGCGTCATTCCGTTCGTTCTTTCTGCTGCCACCTTCAGCCGGCATTCTTCGCTGACCGCGGCCGTACTATACGAAGCCGTGTATGTGCCTGAGCTCAGCGAACAAACCCTCCGCCTTAGCCTTGCACTTTCCGCAAACGCTTCCCAATCCGGTTTTGGCCTGCAGCTGCTCGAAAGTCGTGACAGCTTGCGATGCCACCAACTCGTCTATTTGCTGGTCTGTGATGTTCTTGCACTCGCAGATT
>DMKZ01000124.1 GCA_003454065.1 Spirochaetaceae bacterium | reverse complement strand
CTCTTTCACGCTGATGTTCAGCCAATCGGGCGCGTTGTTCGATACGATGCCTTGAATGCTCTTCAAGTTCGCCTTATTTGCATTCAAGGCGTCTGCCCCTGTTTTAGTGAATTTCAGATTCACCAAGTTGAACGCGATGTCCTCGTTCATGGCGGATCCCGCTCCGGATGCCGTGAAATACACCTCTTCTTTCGAATTCATTACGATATTCGGTTTGACCGGATGTTCAGCCGAAGCCTCGCCGAGTTTTCCGGAAACTATCAGCGAATCGTTCGAATCCTCATATTTAGCTTCCTTATCCAAAATGTTAAGCCATGCTTTCCTTATCGGGATGCTGAATTCCAATTCGGAGGCGCGTTTCGTTCCGCTTACCTTGACTACAAGCCTGGTATCGCCTTCCCTAACGCTTTCGGCAACCTGAAAAGTAGCCCATCCGGATGCTCCGGTGTCCGCTTCGAGCGTTTGGCCCTTAGTCAAAAGCAGAGCGGCATCGCTGTTGAATTCCAGATTGTTCAAGTCGATGACAAACACCATGCCGTTAAGGCTCTCACCTGTTCCGACGCCTGATATGTCAACGATTTCATTATCAAGAAGCTCTATGCCGATTTCGGATTCGTCCTCATCAGTAGTCGGTCCTATCAGATTGTTAATCCATTCGCACGAAAAAAAACATGCGCAAATGAAAAAAATGTAAATCAGTCTTTTCATTTCATCTCCAAAAAAAGCACCATTGTATTATATTATAAAAAGCGTAAACCTCAAATAAGAGGCGCTTCAGAACCATATCGCATAGCTTTCGCACCCATCGCATTCCAATTCAATGCTTTCAGGTATCTCGTCCCATCTGTTTATTACGAACGACATCTCCGGCATCCATCCGGATGAATAGCCCTTCGAAGCGTCTGCTATGGCAAAACCGCATTCGTCGATGGCGGAATCAAGTACGCCCTTGGTAAAACCCCAATCGGAAAAGCAAGCGAACCCGCTTGCATCCGCATTCGGCATTTTGGACGAGTCGGATATGGACACGAAGCAATGACAGAGGAAATCACGATAAACATTCTTGAAACTATCGTTCAAGATGCTTTTCGTCATCGTATTTATGTTTCCGAAACTCAAATTCCCGCTTGCTGTCAGATCCGAGGCGCTATCCCGCCAGCCATGAAATCGACTTTCCGTCTCTTGACCGTATTTTTCCGCTATATAAGCGAAATACAGTCCTCCTGCACCGTAAACCGCATACGAATCCCCCGCTTCGGCGCTTCCATCGTTCGAATCTATAGGAGGTCGCCATCGATCGGTTATGCCGAGCCAATCCTTCACGGCATTCGATTCGCTGTCGCCTATGATCCTGTAAGATGCGTAATTAGCCGTCCCCTCATACCAGAATATGCTACCGGACAAATTCGATGTGAGATACTTTATCCCCGAAGCATACTTGCCGGACGGAATGTTCCCGTTCGCATCGTAAATAGTGCCGGTTTCAGGCAGGATATCCTCCTCGAATTCCTTTTCGGCCTTACTGAGAATATTCGAATCCATCAGATAATGCATATACTCATGCACAAGCGTTGATATGACTGTTTCAGCGGAGATTTTTCTGAATTTCTCAGGATACCCATCCTCGTCTTTCTTGTAATATTCGGAATACCCTTCCATGTATCTGGAATTAACGAAAAAGATGTCGGCTTCATTACTGCCCCTGCCTGGCCTTATGTTGGAATTGGAATATGCTCCTGCCACGCCAAGCCACTTGTCTTCCATGGAAATCATGCTCCCTTCTCCGAAGTCCGAGAAAACAACATGAAAATAACCTGTTCCACTTTTATCGTATTTGTCCAAATGAAAGACCTTGCGTTCCGTGCCAAGGACATCATCCTTGAAAACCCCTTCGGAAATGTATCCTCTCCATTCGTCCCAATACTCCGGCTCAAGCTCTCCGAAAATACCGTTCTTTGCGGATTCCGTGCAATAGTATTTTATCTTATTGGTCTCGTCTGCAAACCAAAACAGTCCGCTCGTCCTGCTATCTCCTCCACTGCCGTAATTCAGGCAAACCAAATCGACCCAATCGGATTGATCCGCAGGAGCCGTTTTCGCAGACGGCAATTCACTATAGCAGGTCTTGCGAGTATTACCAACGCCCTTCAAAGTGAATTTTCCGTAGGAACTTCCCGTGTAGCTGTCCGTCGGGTAGCTTATCGTCATCGTATATAGGCTGCTTGCGTTTTCGGCATCGATTCGAACAGCATGCCCCGATTGAAGCTTGGCGGATTGCACATACCTTTCTTGCAAATCGAAACCTCTCGAATGAGAGCATGATGCAACAAGCGGTAAAACAATGAAGACAAAACAAAGAACCGCACCGGAAAAACTCCCGATGCGGTTCGTTGCAAAACAACGCATTGCAAAAGTGCTAAGCTTCCAATTTCCGATCCTTAGGAAGCACAATATTGAGAATGATTGCTATCAATGCAGCCGGAACTATTCCCGAACCTCCGAAGATGTATTTCATCCATTGGGGCATGAATGTCTGAACAGCGCCTACCGAGCCTAGTCCATAACCGAGACCGAGCGCAATCGCGACAATAGTGGCATTACGGCCGTCAAGCGGCTCCTTGGTTACGAGATTGATTCCCGAAATCACTATCGAAGCGAACATAAATACGGCAGCTCCTCCCAAAACAGGCTGAGGCATAATGGAGATTATCGCGCCGATTTTGGGGAAAAGACCAGCTATGATGAGAATATACGCCCCCATGGAAATCGCATACCTGTTGACAACTTTCGTCATGCCGACCAAGCCGACATTCTGCGAAAACGAAGTATTCGGAAGAACTCCGAACAATGTCGCCAAAGAAGATCCGAATCCATCGCATACGACAGAACCGGAAAGCTCCCTGTCCGTAGCATCTCTGCCAAGGCCGCCTTCCACCACTCCAGCGGTATCGCCGATTGTCTCGACAGCCGTTACGATGAACATTATGCACATCGGAAGGATTGCTGAGATATTGAATCTGAGTGGCACGGGAAAGAGTCTGGGGAAAGAGAACCATCTGGCCTGTCCGATTTCCGCCCAGCGCGTTATATAGGCGCAGGTGACG
>DMKZ01000001.1 GCA_003454065.1 Spirochaetaceae bacterium | reverse complement strand
GGTGCTTGAACCTATGCCCTCAATATCCATCGCCGTCTTTGAAACGAAAAAGGCCGCTTCACCGACTATTCTCGCAGGACATTGATCGTTGATGCAAAACGTGTTTTTGCCTATATCCTCGACCTTGCCCCCGCAAACAGGACATTTATCCGGAAATCGGAAAGTCTTGTTTCCCGATTCGTTCTTTTCCAAAACCTCCTCGACCTGCGGTATGACATCGCCACGCTTGGAAAAGGAGATCTCGTCTCCAATGGCTATTTCAAGCTCGTTTATATAACCTTTATTATGCAAGGACGCGTTTTCGATGAAACTGCCAAGGAGAAATGTCTTGTCAAACACTGCGACGGGAGTGAGGCGGCCTGTCCTTCCGACTTGAACCTGAATGTCCTTGAGCACGCTTCTGGCAACTGGAGATTCGAACTTATAGGCTATCGCCCAACGCGGATGATGCTGAGTGTATCCCAATTTCCCGCGGATGGAAAAGTCGTCAACCTTGAGTACCATCCCATCTATGTCGTAGTCGAGCGTCGCCCTAATGCTTGTCGCATCGGCGATGAATTCATCGATGCGATCAAATTCATCGAATCCGACGAATCTGGTATGGGGATTGGTTCTGAATCCTAATTCGGTCAGAAAACGAAGCATCTCGGCATGGGAGTTGAAAACTATGCCCCTGTTCTCGGGAGCATCTTCGGAAAGAAAGCCTTCGTAAATGAAAATATCGAGGCCAGTGCCTGCCACTTCGCTCGTCTTCTGTCTTTTGATAAGACCCGCCGCGAGATTTCTCGCATTCGCATAAGGCTCGCTAAGCGTTCCGTTTATCCGCTCGAACGACTTCTTGTCCAAGTATAATTCGCCCCGGCAGGCAATCGTTATGGGTTTGTCAAGCATTAGCGGGACGCTTCTTATAGTCTTGACGCCCGCTGTTATGTCGCTGCCTACGATGCCATTTCCACGCGTCACCGCCCTGGAAAGCGAGCCATGCTCGTAATACAGCACTACGGAAAGTCCGTCTATCTTCTCCTCAAGGCTGAAGGAAACATCTCTGAATCCCGCCTTGAATATCCTCTGCCTGAAATTTTCCAAATCCGCGATGCCATACGCCTTGTCGAGAGAAAGGACGGGAATCGTATGCTTGACATCCTCGAATCCCTGTATGGCGTCATCTCCCACTCTCTGCGTGGGGGAATAGGGGGATTTCAGCTCCGGATGCTCCGTTTCGAGCTTGACCAATCTGTCATAAAGCCTGTCATATTCGGCATCGCTCACCAAAGGCCTGGCATCCTTGTAATACGCAGCCGAATACTTGTTCAATTTTCCAACAAGAGAGTCGATTTCGCTTTTCAAATCCGATTTGCCATCGCTCATAACGCTCATTTTCCGATATTTTCCCCATCCATCAGATAAAAGAATATTTCTCCCGAAGCGATAGTCTTGCCTTCCACTGCGGCCTTTGCTTTCGCCAACCCGAAATTCCGTTTTCGGCTGGCTATCTCCAGATACAAATCCAACCTGTCGCCAGGAATCGCCATACCTCTGAATTTGAACTTGTCAAGCCCCGCAAGGATCGGAATCCTGTTCGCGCTCTCATCTTCGCCTAAAACGCAAAAGGCGCCCGCTTGCGCCAGCGCCTCGACGACAAGCACTCCCGGCATTACAGGCGCATCCTTGAAATGCCCTTGGAAAAAAGGCTCGTTGACCGTGAGGTTCTTGTAGGCATATATGTATTCCCCAACCTTCATGTCAACGACCCTATCAACGAGCAGAAACGGATAGCCTTGCGGCAGAACTGATCGTATCTTGTTTATATCGTATTGCCTGCCATCTCCGGACTGATTCATTTGTCCAACCCTCTGATTATATGCCTCGGGCAGGCGGCGGCTGCCTGCTCGGTTTGCGGGTAATCCCTGTCATAATCGACGATTGAAAGGAATTCATCCATCCTGCAGCCTGAATCGGGATACTTGCTCACGCATATAGAGCAGCCGATGCATCCTGCCTTGCACACCTTGTTCACTTCGGCTCCTTTTTGCTTGTTGTTGCAAGCCACAACCCATTTCGCATCATAGGGTATGAGCTTGATCACATTGTTAGGGCAAACGGAAACGCATTTTCCGCACCCAATGCATTTGCTGCGATCCACGACCACGTCTCCCTTCTCATCGTATGATATGGCATTCTGCGAGCAGACCTTCATGCAGCTGCCGAGCTGCAAGCAACCCGAACGGCATCCTTTCGAACCGTTGAAAACCAACGATGCGGCGCGGCAATCGCTCAAGCCTGAATATTCGCTGTTCCTGACCGCGACGCTGTCGTCCCCTTTGCAGAAAACGAACGCAGTCATCCTTCTCACCTTCTGCGCCACCTTTCCCATTATTTCGGACATCGCCGCCGCCAAAGCATCGCCGCCAGGCGAACAAAGACCAGGCTCCGCCTCACCTTTGGACACAGCCTCGGCATAAGCGGCGCAACCTGCGAAACCACACCCTCCGCAATTCGCGCCCGGCATTATCTTTTCCAAAGCCTCAAGCTTCTCGTTTTTTTCGACCTTCAGCTTCTTATCCGCAAAAGCCAGGAACAAAGCAAGGGCGGCGCTAAGGGCGAGCATAATCACAAAAGCCATTACGATTCCCATTGTCTCCTCCTCATGCCAAATGCAAATTGTCGATTATCGCCCTATCGAAGCCCATGAATGCCAATGCCATGAGCCCTGCGGTGATAAACACTATGGGCAAGCCTCTGAAAGCCTTGGGAACATCGCTCAGCTCCAATCTTTCGCGTATGTTGCTCATCAGGATTATGACCAAAGTGAAACCCAAACCGGCAGCGATGGAAGCCGTAAAGCTTTCCAAAAGATCATATTTCTCGTTTATGTTGATTATCGATATTCCCAGGACGATGCAATTCGTGGTTATAAGCGGAAGATAGATCCCCAATGCCTTGTAAAGCGAAGGCGACGTCACTCGGATGAACCTTTCCACCACCTGAACCAGCGATGCGATCACCAAAATGAACACGACGGTCTGGAGATATTCCAAAGAGAACGGAGCAAGCAGGTAGTAATAGACCAGATAGCACACCACGCTTGAAACGGCAGTCACGAACGTCACCGCCAGACCCATGCCTATGGCGCTCTCCGAATTCTTTGAAACCCCTATGAACGGGCACAACCCCATGAATTGAACAAGTATGAAGTTGTTTATGAATATGTAGGTTATGAGAAGGGCTATAAGTTTCATTTATTCTTCTCCTGTGATTCCCTGCGGCTTTCCGATATGTCCTGAATCTTATTAAATGCGGCTTTCAGATACCCCATCACGAAAAGCGCTCCGGCAGGCGCGGCCAAAACGCGAACGGGATTTCCCTTAAGTCCCGGAAGCGAAACCCTGAATGCGAAAAGGCTGATGGTGCCGTTTCCTATCACTTCCCTTATCAGTGCGATCAAAGTCAGCGACATTGTGAATCCGATTCCCATTCCGATCGCGTCCATGACCGAAGCGAGAATTTTGTTCTTTGAAGCGAATGCCTCGGCTCTACCGAGTATTATGCAATTTACTACAATCAACGGAAGATAAACGCCCAACGCATCATAAAGATCCGGCAGATACGCATTCATGATCATCTGCGTTATGGTTACGAACGATGCGATTATGACTATGAAACTCGGAATTCGTATGGAATCATCGATATAATCCTTCAAAAGCGATACGAGGAAATTCGATCCGATCAAAACCAAAGTAGCGGCGATTCCCATTCCCAAGGCGTTTGAAACGCTAGTGCTCACTCCCAAAGTA
>DMKZ01000063.1 GCA_003454065.1 Spirochaetaceae bacterium | reverse complement strand
TCCGCACCGGAGATAACAAGCGCCTCGGTTGATGAAGACGATTCGAATTATGTGTCGCGCAAGCTTTTGATCATGTCGATTACGAATTCTTCTTCCGAAGAGCTTGGCTTCATAGCGGGTAAATATTCGGTGTCGGCTTCTGCGGATGCGATATTGTCGAAAATGGGGCTGACAAGCGATGTCGTTTCCAGAATCAAGTCGTCCGAGGAGGCTAAATCGAAGCCCAAATCCGAATCTTCATCGGAAGAGGTTCAGGCTGTTAAGGATGATTCGAGTTCGCTTGCCTATGACGAAAGCGAAGAAAGCCTTTCTTCCGGCGAGTTTGTCGTAAAGCGAGAAGACCTATCGGATGACAGCGCCAGCGAAAGCGAAATCGAGTTGGAGAGCGAAACCAAGCCGGAAATTGATGTCAAGCCAGAGGATGAATCCAAACCTGAAGCCGAAAGCAAACCCGATGTCGAAGCCAAGCCTGAAAGCGCGCCATCTTCCGCTTCTTACGATTTCAGCGTTGATCGCGCCGATCAGGTCGAGCTGTATAAGGTTAACAATAAGGATTTCATAAGCCTTGACGGAAATGTCAGGATCAGCTTCATGCTTTCTGGTCAGAATAGGGTTTTAAGCGCGGATTCCATATTGTATGATGTGTCGGAGAACGAAATAGTGGCTTCAGGTCATATTTCGATATCGTCCCATTCGTCCGATTCGCAGAGTCTTCAGGACCTCGTCGCCGAACACCTTTCAATAAACTTGAACGACAACAAGGTCAGGCTAATAGAAGCGACAGGAAAAACCGAGAAAAGCAACCAGAACATAAAGTCATCCTATTACA
The DNA here is from genome assembly GCA_003454065.1 of Spirochaetaceae bacterium. The sequence continues at coordinate 5,189 of DMKZ01000063.1, read as the reverse complement.
TGAGCGGCGACTCGTTGATAATAGACAACAAGACCAACGAGATATATTTCGATTCCGGCTCTCTTCTGCCGTCGTTTTCGCCCCACGCTTCGAATTGGGCCATAAGCGCAAACAAGATAATAATGAAGAACAACGGAGACGTTCTTTTGTCCGGACTTATGCTCAAGATAGGACGTGTTCCGTTCCCAATACCTTTTCCGCTTCCATTCGTATTCATTCTGCCAGGTACTCCTTTGACGTTGAATCCTGCGATAGGATTTTCATCGGCTAAGGGCGCATTCGTGAATCTGACTTATGAGGTTTACGGTTCGTATCCGCAAATCGGCAATTCCGGCGAAAAGGGGAACAGCCTCACAAACCTTCTGAAATCGGATGCAAATGGCGCAATGGTCAAGAAGGGAATACTGTATTCCTATGACGAGGAGAGCAAATCATCTTCGGGCGGCAAGGACTATTTGGCGGCTTTTTGCGACTTTTATGCCGATCAGGGCGTTTTTGTAGGAATTGACACGAAAAATACGTTTTTCGACAAATTGAATATGTCCGGAAAAGCCGGAATCGCCTATAAGCCGCAGCCGGCGAAAGAGAATCCAGGCAGCAATGATTACAGGAACTTGCGATATTTTTTCGATATTGACAATTTGAGCATGAGCAATATCGCAGGATTGAACATAAGCGCGAAGGCGCCATTCTATTCCGATCCCAATGTTGGGTCTGATTATTTGAACAGGCTGACGGCTTTCTCGATAGACAGCTTGTTCTTGAGCAGCATTGATTTTCCGAGCACGGTTTCGAAATCGGTCTCGGAACGCAAGTATTCGCTTTCGCTTTCATATTCGAAATCCTTCGGATTCAAAGCCATAGAATCCCTTTCGGCTAGTGCGGATGTCAACTATTCGAGATATTGGGCGTCCCCGACCGAATCCGACGGGTATTATTCGTATGCCTCAGGCGAATTCACGCTGCCAAGCGCTTCAATGAGATTATCAGGCACATTGTTTTCGCTTACAAGGAGCGATACTTCCTCGGCATCGGTGAAAAGAAGCATAAACGAGAATTTCGACGAGCTTGACGATTCGCAGAAGCGCGAGCAGGAGCTTTTGCTTATGCGCGACAGGATCAAGGCGCTGAATGTGAAAAAGGTCTCCTCCATAGAGGCCAAGGTCATCGAGCTGTCCGAATACGACGGCATGGAAAAGGATCTGGACAAGCTGATCGAGGACTATGCCGACACTTTCGCGGACAGGATGGGATATGTCCACAATCAAGAGGAGTTCGACAAGCTTAATGCCAAAGCGTCCGAGCAAACCGATTACGCAAAGGATTCCAAGGGACAGGAGCAGGAGCGCGAATCCGACGAGAGCAAAGCTGAAGGCGAAAACCAGTTATCAGCCGAAGGAATGGTTTCTCGGAAATATTCGTTGAAAGCGGCTGTTTCCGATGAGTCGGCATCCGGAAAATCCTTTTTCACCGGCTCGCACATTTCAATGAAATACAATTTCTCCGATACGTTTTCGAATGTTTTCCTCAAGCCCTTGGATAGGGAAAGCCTATTAGGCCCGCGAAAGACCTCCAACACTCTTAGCGGCACAGTGACGATGCAGGGAGGAATAGGCAACAACATATTTTCATTTACGGAAACGCTCACGCCGAACTACCAATATTCCTTCCTGGAAAGCTCATCCAATCTGACTACCCATGAGTTTTCGCTGCGTTCCAACCTGACATCTTCGTTGAGCATACCGCTGTCGCTTCCGAATATCAGCGTGAATTATTCGATGAGTTCGGTTCTATACACATACAAGTCCACCAAAGACGACAACACTCCCGAAAAGAACATAACAGAGAAGAAGTTTTCGTGGAGCAGCGAATCCATCTCGGCTCACAAGGTCGGCGTTTCGATGTCGTTCAAGTCTTTTGTCACGGCATCGGTCGATACGTCTCTTCCTCCGATGGAGTCGTTCGTCCTAACCCCGACCATGAGCGTTTCGTTCCTCAATATGACGCTGAGAGGCTCGCACAGCATGAGCGGTCCTGAATATTCTGCGCTGAAAAGCACGAAGACCACCGGATCGGTGTCATATTCGAAGACGCCGTTTTCAGTCAGCATTTCCATCGAATACGATTACGACAAGAACGATTGGGACATTCCGGGAGGTTTCTTCAAGCCGTTCACGATCGGGAACAATTTCTCCATCAGCCTTTTTTCATCATGGTTGAGCTTGTCGGAAAGCATCCAATTCGTCGGTTTGACGACCAATAGCCAGCGCGATTATTTTCAAAGCATTCAATTCAATGCTTCGATAAAGCAATACTTCAGCGCATCCTTCGTGGTTTCCGGCGCCTATGATGCCTTGGAGCTGACTAAAACCACTCTCAAATTGTCTGTTCCTGAGTTTTCAGTCGCTTTGTGGAAGAATAGAATCGTCCTCGTTTTCGGTTTTTCGACTACGGCTAATATAAACTTCAATGATGCCTTTCAAAACTCCCTCGACTATTCCTTCTCCCTTGAATTCCACATCAGGGAGTTGCTTAAGCTTACGATAGGGCTGAAAGGCGTTAACAACAATTTCATGGCATATACCGGCGACGAACGCTTCGGAAAATTCAATTTCGGCACGTTCCTGGCGGATATTTTCAGAGGCTTGAATTTCATATCGCCCAATATGTCTTCCAGCCAGTTCAAGATGGAGAGCTTGAATGTCGCCCTTGAGCACGATATGGGCGATTTTATTTTCGAGTTCACGTTCAAGGGCAAGTTCGAGCTGAATGTGAACGAATACGAATGGAAACCCGAGTACGCCATCCTTTTGAAATGGGGCGTCATTCCGGAACTGAAGATAGACAAGACCGTCAAGCCGTAAGCGTCGTCTGGCGTATGGTTCGGCGCTCGGAAGCGATTGATGGATTTATCGCCCGCAGACGCTCGCCATTGTAAATAGGTTTGCAATTATTTTGCGTTTATAATAATATTTGTGCGTAAGCTATTGATTATGTGTAGGGTGTTGAAGATTGGCAGCAAAAGAGATTAGGGTGAATCGTCAGATACGATGCCCTCAGGTTTTCCTGATTAATGAAAAAGGGGAGAAGTGCGGTAACGTATCGACTTTCGAAGCGTTGAACATGGCTGAAGAGGCCGGACTTGATCTTGTGGAGATTTCGCCCAATTCGAATCCGCCCGTATGCAAGATACTCGATTATGGAAAATATCGTTACGAGTTGGAAAGAAAGCAACGCGAAGCGAAAAAGAATCAGACCATAGTTAAGATAAAGGAAGTCAGGATGCAGGTCAAGGTCGATGTCGGCGATCTTAAGACGAAGGTCCGTTTCATTTCCGAATTTCTTGCCGAAGGCAACAAGGTCAGGGTTTCCGTTCGTTTCAGAGGCAGGGAGATGCAGCATCTCGATATAGGACGAGGCGTTCTCGACAAGGTTCTCGCTTCGCTTTCCGCAGGAGAGATTCCGTATCAGGTGGAGCAGGCGGCGACTATGGAAGGCAGGATGATGAGCATGCTTCTCGTTCAGCCGAAATCGAAACAGGCCAGATTCAACGGTTCGGGAGGGAGCTCCCCTTCGCCTGCAAGCGCGGTAAGCCAGGGAAGCCAGGATAGTAGCCATAACGCATCATAGCGCATAAGAATAGCGACATATAAAATTTCCGATAAGGTTTCTTGTGCCTTAAAGGGATGAGGAGGATAGGAAGAATGCCTAAGATGAAAACAAGAAAGGCTGCTAGCAAAAGATATCGCGTATCGGCTAGCGGCAAGGTCAGTTTCAAGAAGCAGGGATTGAGACATATCCTGACGAAAAAATCGACGAAGCGCAAGAGAAATCTCCGCAAGAAGGGCGAGATGAAGGGCAAGTTCGTTGAAAATGCGAAAACCATGATGCCGTATGCGTTTTAGTGATGGAGGAGTGAGGATATGAGGGCAGTTGACGGTACGAAAAGGAAAGATAGAAGAAAGAAAGTCCTGAAACAGGCCAAAGGCTATTGGGGCAGGCGTTCCACGAATAATCGCATCGCTAGGAATGCGGTTATGAAGGCTGGGGTGTATGCCTACAGGGATAGAAAGGCGAAAAAGAGGGACTTCCGCAAGCTTTGGATAGCCAGGATAAGTGCGGCGGTTCACGAATACGGTTTGAATTATTCCCAGTTCATGCACGCCTTGAAGGTTTTGACCATAGAGCTGAACAGAAAGGCCATTTCCGATATGGCTGTCGAAGACAAGGAGAGCTTCGCTTCATTGGTTAAAAAGGCGAAAGAGGCTTTTTGACATCATTCGGCGATTTAGGAGGATGCGATGATTATAAAGAACGAACAGGTGACGTTGCTGTCGGATGCCGAAATAGCGAATCAGCGGCTGAAGATCATTGTCGGTTTTCTTGATAGGCTTCGCCGTGAGAGAGATGCGCTTCTTGCGCAGAACAAGGTCTTGAAATCCTCCAACGAAGGATTGGAACGCTATTCAAAGGTATTCCATCTCGATGAGGAGAAGGAGAAGGAAAACATCGCTTTGGCCGCCGAGACTGCCGTCGAGGATATCATTGGCGCTCAGGTCGCATCGGAATTCGATTCGATCAATGATTTTTCCGCACCGGTTTCAGATACCGATTTAATTTGATTGAGGGGTAGTCATGAAGAGGAATCTTTTTGTTGCGATTGCTTGCGCATTCGCATTCGTCGCACTTGCGTCTTGTTCCAGCAGCAACTATGTGAAGGTTCGGCAATATGCTGTTTCCGGCGAGCTTGCGACGCCGATGGATGCGAGGAACTTCGATGTGTATATAATCTGCACGGGCGATGTCGCCGGCGATGTGAATCGCGAAGGCATCAGAGATGATGTCATTAGCGTATCCACGCTGTCGGGGCTTGTCCAGGCGGTTAGGAAGTTCAACGAAAATACGATTGTCGTAGATACAGGAAACTTCACTTACGGGACTAGGTTCGCATCCGGAAACGCATCGACGGAGATGAAGAACGGCGCGGCCATGGTCGATTTGGCTCGCAAAATAGGCTACAATGCCATGAATGTCGGACGATTCGATCTTCTTTATGGAAGACGCGCGCTAGCGGATAACGTCAATGCGGCGACAAGGAAAGCCGGAGAGAAGGAGAACGAGGTCTTTTACGTTTCCCAGAACGTCGGGAATGGAATCGATAAGTTCAAGATATTCAATTTCAACGGGTT
>DMKZ01000014.1 GCA_003454065.1 Spirochaetaceae bacterium | reverse complement strand
CGCATGGATTCGGATTTTATTAATTTCACAGTCGGTCCCGTTATGATGGACGAAGAAATCTTAAAGGCGTGTCAGGAACAGCTTCCCTATTTCCGAACGCCTGAATTTTCAGCAACAGTGCTTGAAAACGAGAAAATGCTTTTGGAAATCGCCAATGCTCCGAAAGGCTCTCGAATCGCTTTCCTTACGACATCGGGCACCGGAGGAATGGAAGCATGCGTTACGAACATATTCGATTCGAAAGACAAAGTCATTGTCGTCAATGGCGGAGGCTTCGGCCAAAGATTCGCCGATTTGTGCAAAATCCACAAGATCCCCTACGATGAGATTCGCAAGAAGCAGGGAGAAAACATAACGCAAGCCGACATCGACAAGTTCGACGGAAAAGGATATACCGGATTCATAGTCAATATCCACGAAACAAGCACCGGCGTCCTATATGATAAGAAGATCATTTCGGACTTTTGCAAAAAAAACAGAATCAAGCTTGTCGTAGATGCGATAAGCTCGTTCCTTGCGGACCCCATAGACATGCAAGCGCTTGGCGCTTATGCCATAATCATAGGCAGTCAGAAAGCCATAGCCTTGCCCCCCGGCATGTCCTGCCTGTTCCTATCCCCGGATTGCGTAAGGCAGATATACGATCGGACGAATACGGAATGCATGTATCTTGACCTTAAAATCGCCTTGAAGAACGGCGAGCGCGGTCAGACCCCATTCACGCCTGCCGTCGGCGTCCTACTGATGATGAACAAGAGACTCAAGCAGATCATGAGCAAAGGCGTGGATGCCACGCTGAATCATGTGCGCGATTTGGCATTGTATTTTCGCAGCAGAATCATCGGTTATCCGTTCGTTATCGCTTCAAAATATCCTTCGAATGCCTTGACTGTGCTATCTCCAAGCGACAAATGCAAGATGAAGCCGTCGGAGTTGTTTGAAACGATGAAAAACGAATACGATATCTTCATTTGCCCGAATGGCGGCGAGTTTAAGGAAAAGCTTTTCAGAATCGGTCATATCGGAGCATTGGAAAAAAGCGATTACGATAGGCTTTTCGATGCTTTCGACGACTTGATGCGTCAGGGGAGGCTCTGAATCAAATCGCCATGAAGAAAGTCATAACCTACGGCACGTACGATCTCCTGCATCACGGACATATCAAATTGCTTGAAAGAGCCAAAGCTCTCGGCGATTGGCTGATCGTCGGAGTCACCAGCGAGAACTTCGACAGAATCCGCGGAAAGATAAACAACGCCCAAAGCCTGATCGAAAGAGTCAAGGCAGTCGAAAAGACCGGCATTGCCGATGAAATAATTGTCGAAGAATACGAAGGACAGAAAATCGATGACATAATTAAATACGGCATCGACATATTCACCGTGGGTTCCGATTGGGTCGGCAAGTTCGATTATCTGAAAAAATATTGCGATGTCGTGTATCTGGACAGAACGCAAGGAATCTCGAGCACAGATATCAGAGCGAAAAATTCCAAGTTGCGAATCAAAATAATCGGTGATGCCGAGAACAACAAAGTCAAAAAATTCATCGGCGAGTCGAAGTATGTCAACGGCGTAAGCATCGCAGACAACGAAAAATACGATGCCGTATATGTGATGTCCGACCCATCCGAACATTACGAAAATTGCAAAAAGGCGCTGAAAAACGGGAAGCACGTTCTTTGCGAATCCCCTGTAGCCGAAACAGCCGAACAAGCAAACGAACTTTTCGACATAGCCGAAAAGAACGGGCTCATATTGATGGATGGCATAAAAACGGCATATTCCACGGCATACCATAGGATGCTTCTCCTCGCAAGAAGCCAGAAAATCGGCGAAATAGTCTCTGTAGATGCGACTTGCACGAGCTTGAAGAACATAGAAACGGATAGGTGCTGGAACAGTCTTTGCGAATGGGGCACGACCGCAATGCTTCCGATTTTCCAACTGTTCGGACTCGATTACGATGATGCGAAGATAACCGCCTTATTCCCGAACAAGGACAGGAAAAACGATCTGTTCGCGAAAATCGACTTCACATATCCCTCAAGCGTTGCTTCGATAAAAATAGGACAAGGCATCAAGAGCGAAGGCGAATTGATCATTTCGGGGACCAAAGGGTATATTTACGTTCCCTCGCCATGGTGGAAAAACGATTATTTCGAAATCAGATACGAAAACTTCAACGAAAACAAAAGGTATTTCTATCCCATAGACGGAGAAGGAATAAGACAGGAGATATTCGCATTCGTCAATTCGATAATCAAAAAGAAGAACCTGTCGAATATCAGCAAGAGCGTTTCCGCCAAAATGAGCGACATCATCGCCAAATACAATAAAGGCGAATATTCATTACTGACGCTCGGAAACCGGTAATGAAACAAGCTTTGGGTACTTCTAAAAAACTGCTGTTCGAAGATGCTGGTGAATTTCCGGAACATAAAAACGAATTATAGTTCTACTCCGCGCTATAATAGCAGTTCATTCTTCGTCTGAGCTCATCGGCAACGCGTTTCTTCTCTAACGAAACATTGGCTGCGCTATCATATATGACAGGCTCGTCGATGTTGTATGTTCTGGTCTTCTTATCGACGAAAACAGGATAGAAGCTCAGGCTTCGCCCGGTCATTTCATTGTAAATCTTTCCCATGTGCGCAAAGCCGGTGAAGAAAACCCCTGCTTCGCCAAGCTGATACTTCTCGTCCGGACCTTTGGAACTGTCCTCCGGGAACAGAAGAACGCTGTCGCCATCCATTAGCGCATGTACGCCGTTTCTTATGCTTTCCATGGATTTTCTCGCATCGTTCAAGTCAACATAAGATTTGATCGGCTCGAAAGAATTTATCCATTTCGACGTCCGCTTTGCCACGAACCTGGAAAACCTCATGCCCTGCTCTTCGGTCAAATGCTTCATTTTCGGGCTGAACGTCCATCGCCACATCCGCTGAGCGCTCTCCTCGGCATCGCACATCCTGTGATGAACATACGGCCTGTGCACGACAGGAAGATACGTCACGCCGCAAACCGGCCCGATCATTGTACCATGATTCGACACGAACACAGCAGGCAGATTGTCTTCGCGAATATTATTCGCACCGACTATCTTCAAATGGAAAAGAACCCGCACGAGAAACATTATGATGTTCTCGACAAGCGGAAAGCTATAGTTGTCGATCCAATGCTCTTTTATCCGCCTTCTTATGTTTTCGAGAATCGCATCACTCGAATCTGGACGTCCGGCTTCGGCGAAGAACGCATCGAGTCTGGATTGCTCGCGAAACGTAATCGGATTCCTGCATGAAAAGAATACGGAGGCGACAAAGCAGATTGCAGCGATTGCATACGTCCATATGCCATCATCCGCTCCCAACCTAAAAGCATAAGCAACCGCCCCCGCCGCCGCTAAAATAAGCAAAGCATATCTTCCTGCTATGGAAAACTCTTTTTCAGGGAAAACCCTGCGCAACCTCCGAAACGCCTTAGCGGTCGAAGCAATCAGAACCGATCTCATTGCAATGGAAGCCGCAGCTAAAGCTGCCAAAACGCCATGATCCGACGTAATCGGAAATGATGAGAGGAAAATCAAGACGCTCGACAGAAAAGCGAAAAAGTGCGTATAAGCGACTACAAGCCTGTGCAAAAGCAAGACGGCGGCAACGAGAGCGATCGCAACGAAGAGATAAACTGCGGACGGCAACCCTTCAGAACCAAGTCGATGGGCAGCAAGCGCAATCGCTTGAGCAGACATCACCATGTGGAAAAAGTCAGATGCCGCAATTTTCCTCAGACTGGATATGCCCTTCATATCCCGCAATCATCCTTCTATTTCCAATATGCACGAATTCGCAAACTTCTCATATTTCGAAACCATGATCAAATGCAATGTTCCGAAAAAAACGATTACGATCGGAAAGAAAACAACATGAAACCCTGCCAAAACGGACGCATATAAAACTATCGCTTTCGGATGATAAGCCAAAAACTTGGTCAGCCACAGGTGCTTTCTGCTTCTCTTGGCCCATTCCGCCCATTGCGAATCGGTTACATTCTCAAAGTCAACGCTGTTAAGCAAGCGCTGCAAAGCGGGCGAGGCTTTCTCCTGGCCTTTCGTATATGAGCAATACGACTTCATCAGAAACTTTTGCGCGAAGTGTCCTTTGAGCGAATCGATCTCGGCTTTCAAATCGGAAGATCTGTCGAACTCGCTTCCCTTTCCCTTCTTCAGCAGGAACAAATGCAGATTCCTATAATAATCGACCATTGCGGATTGTCTTTGATGCGAATAGCCGGCAGCAATGGAAACGGGCCATATATACAATCCCCAATAGACATTCGTGAAAGGAATCATTTCGTTCATCAGCCGAAACGACAAGGCGAAATACATTGAAGCAAATGCCAAGCTGTCGCAGAACCCATCCAACATCCTGCCGTATCTGGAGCAATGCTTGGTGATACGAGCAACCTGACCGTCGCAAGTGTCGAAAATATAAGCCATGATCTCCAACAGGATTCCAATAAGATTCAATTTGAAATCCCTGAAGTAAAGCAATATTCCGCCTGCCATGCCGAAGATTCCGCTCATCACGGTGATGACATTGGGGATTATGCCGAGCTTGATGAATATATGCGAGAAAACAATGCTTATCGGCTCGAAAACATGCCTATCTAAAAAATCCGTAGTGTCATCTGATTTCTCAGAACTGAGTATAGCTTCTTTGTTTCCTGCCATAACGAACCACCATCAGGCTATTAGTTTACATACCTTATTCGTAATTTGCAAATAAACGCCCTAAAATGGACGTCCTAACCTTCCAAATGCAGGATTGCTATCGATGGCAACAAACGCTAAAAGCCCACGCAATTCATTTCCTGCATGCGAATCGCGATAGCGAAGCGATCTTTTCATGCAAATTGTCTAAAACGAAAGACCTCACATAGTCGTTAGCCGGCTTCTCGCAGATATTCTCAGGCGTATCGATTTGACTTATCATCCCCTTGTCCATAACCATTATCCTGTCCGAAAGCGCGAATGCATCCTCCTGATGGTGAGTAATGTAAAGCATCGTCGTTCCGAACGCCCCTTGAATCTTCTTCAATTCCTTTCTCAAGGATATTCGCATTGATGCGTCCAAAGCCGACAACGGTTCGTCAAAAAGAACGATATCCGGTTTGAGGCAAAGAGTCCTGGCAATGGCGACCCTTTGCCGCTGACCTCCGGACAGGGAAGACGGCATGGCATCCTTGAAGTCTGAAAGACCTACGACATCGAGCATATCATCCGCGATCTTGCGAGCGGACGGACGCATATCCTTCCTTATTTTCAAAGCATATTCGACATTTCCCAAAACGGTCATGTTCTCGAAAAGGGCATAGTTCTGAAAAACCATGCCCATCGACCGCTTATCGGGCGAATATGCGGTAATATCAACTCCATTCTTCAAAATGCGACCGCTATCCGGCTTCAAAAGCCCTATCAATATTCGCAACAGCGTCGTCTTGCCGCATCCGGACGAGCCCAAGACCGAAAGGAACTCGCCCTTGCGAACCGAAAATGAGATGTCATGCAGGACTTCCTTACCCTTGGAATACGATTTGGATATGTTCTCGACTTCAAGAATCATCCGTCTATTCTCATATATCCGCGCAATTTGGTCCGAGATGCTGCATAATACATGATGCCGGCCGAAATGGCTGTCCATCCGCTTCCGGTCAAAACAAGGAAGATAGGAGACTTCACCACTCCGGTCAGAGGATTATATACTACGATGAAGCAAGAAACGAAGGAGATCAGAATGATGGCCATGCTCACGATGTTGAAACCCCTTGTGAATCCATACCTATGCTTTCCATCAGTATCATACAAATCCTCAAGATCAGCCTTCCTTTTCCTGATGAAGAGGTAATCAGTCACAGTCATTCCGATTATAGGTCCTTGTATATAGGCGGCTAACGATATGAATGCTCCGAAATGCTCCATCACCCACCCGAACACGGTAAGGAGACTGACATAGATCATCGCCAATATGACAAGGAAACGATAGCTCAATTTCGGCAAGCCGCTTTTGACTATCATGCAATTCACATACGAGCCCATGCCCTGAGTGCCTATGTTTGCGAACGAAACCATCATCAGACTCAAAAGCGCTACGGATTGTCCGCAAAGCCTTGAAAGCATAAGCGTGGGGTCGCTCTCGAAAACTCCGAATCTTGCGAACATGGCATACGCCATTATGCCGCCAGCTGCAACGAAGAAAGGCGCAACGACGCCATAAGCCAAAGTCGTCCCCCAATACCCTTTGCTTTCGCTTTTGCACAAACGCGGCAGGACAAGAGCCTGCGTTGACCACGAAAAGGCAAAAGCGACATTGCCTTCTGCGGACATCATGAATTTCGCAATCGGCGATAAGGTCGATGACGGATCAGCAGGCGGCTGAAGATTCACCATTTGCGAGAACGGCACAGCCGTAAAGCAAAGCACCACTACAACTGCTCCTACTACAAGCAAAGCGGTAACAAGCACCCTGCTCGTGATTTTTATGACGCGAGGGCCGCCGAGAGCAACCAATGTCCCCAACACAACGCAAAGGATGCCCAATGCAGGCTGCCAGAAGCCGACAGGCAATGATATGCCGAATACCGCGAACAGATTTATAAGCGATGATGCGAAAAGATCCGCATCGACGGCATACCATCCGAAATTGGCCATCGAGATGACAGTTGCCAGAACGGCTACGGCCCGAGGACCCAGAACCCCTCTCAGCCAAATCCACAGATCTATTCCGTATCGAACGGCGAAAAAGACGGGAATGCAGCTTATGCTCACCCAAATTATGTTGAAGCAGAAGATATTAATCAGCATCTGCTTGAACGATAATATCCCGGCGACATACGCACCCTGAGTGTAGCACCATGTGGCTATGGCGAATCCGCTAGTGGATAAAAACAAATCCCAAAAACCATATTGCCTTTCGCCTGCAAGGACGGGAACGGTTCCCATAAGCGTCTCTTGCTGAACCCAACTCTCATTGCTCATCTTATCACTCCTGTCGCCGCCAGCAAAGCCAGCAAAGCCGCAGCGCATACGCTTGCGACTATCAGAATCCAATCAATTGCAGACGCCGCCTTCGGATATTCATAGGATTCCGAATTCATTATCGAAATCCTGTTTTTCGTCTCGTTGTCCAAGATCGTCTTAAAATCATCCTCTTCCATCACATATCCCCTTTTTCACCATAAAGCTCAAAACCTTTTTTCATATAGGTCTTCGTGTTCACATACCACAAATACAGCCATTCTCCCATCAGATTGCCTATTGACTCCTGATAAAGCGCCCAGACGAACCAATAGTAAGACGCTATAGCCACATACGCTGTAAAATGCGCAATCTCTCCAGCGGAGACATTCTCGCCCAGATACGATTCGATGCATTTGCCGGCTCTCTCTACTGTCCAATCGCTGCAGGCTATGAAAGTTCCGAGATCGCTTGCAGGGTCGTCGTTTCCGGAATATTCCCAATCGATCAGCGACATGTTCCCGTTCGGGTCCACCAAGAAATTGGGCGAATACGAATCGCAATGGCATAGCACAGGCTCCACAGCGTCCCTGCGAGTAAGTTCATAAAGCATCTTCATGCCTTTGCTGATTGCGGAATAGTCCTCAAACGATGTCTTGGCACCGATTATCATGGATTCGAACTCCTCCGTTTTCGCTCTTATATCAAAATCAAAATCGGATTTCAATTTCTGATCATGAAGCTTCTTCAGCATTGCAATCGCGCAATCGACCTCGTCGTCGTTGCTGTAATCCAAAACATGAGCATCCTCGATGAATAGTGATATTTTCCACCCTTCATCGGGCTCTATGTAGATTATCGTCGAATCCAAACCCAGCTTCTTCGCAATCGATTCCGAAAAAGCCTCGCTTTTCCTTGATATGTATTTTTCAGTTCCGACACCCGGATGACGATAGACATATCTTTCCTTCCTGTCCCTTACCGAAAACACGAAAGAAAGATTGGTCAATCCGTTCTTGATGATTTTGATTCCCGATATGTCTTTTTCTTCGATGCCGAGCGTTTTGGATATGTTCTTGAATATAACGCTTCCGGAATCATTCACATACCTGTCATCGAAAGCGCGAAGCTCATCCAACGAATCGAATTCGTTTATAATGCCATCGGCATACCGCCTTTCGCATATTTCAAGCTCTTTCAAATTGGATTCGAGAAAACCCTCCCACAGCTCCTTTCTGACCTTGTCGCTATCGTATTGCTCTCTCAAAAGCTTGGAGAACTTTTTCGAAAAGGCATCCGAAAAATAAGCATGGCCAAGCATGATATGCATGTCCTTAGGCTTATGATCTATGGCTACGATCCTCCC
>DMKZ01000155.1 GCA_003454065.1 Spirochaetaceae bacterium | reverse complement strand
AGCGTCCATTGGGCGAAATAAAAAACGAAAAAATGTTTCACGTGAAACAAACGAACATAACATGAAAATAAAATGAAAAACAAAAACGCCTGGCCCGATGTGGGATAGGCATTTTTTGTGTGTGCGGTTTATGGTTTTCTTTCGCGTGCGCGTTGCTGTGTGTACACAGATATATACCATTTTGTGCTGTTCATTCAGCCCAATCTTCCACGCGCAAGCCGGGAATACGGCAAAATTCTTTCGTATTATGCGTTACGATAACTAGATTCCTGGCGACGCCTTGAGCGCCTATCATCGCGTCATAGACCCCAATCGGAGTACTGCGGGATGCAAGCTCTGCCCGCAGCTTACCAAAATATATAGCGTCCATTTCGTCAAACGGAATAATCTCGTAATTCGCAAGAAAAGCTTGAAAAATTTGTCTTGTACGCTCTCCCCAGCGACTCTTGGCCGCGCCATATTCCAGTTCGCCCACAGTAACGGAAGAAACAAAAATCGATTTCTGCTCTTCGAGAAGTCTTTGACCTAATGAAGGGAATGTTCCCTTCATTGCGTAGATGCAAATATTGGTATCTATCAAAAACATTCCATCGTCTCTCTTTCGGGTAAATCCGTCAGCATCGGCTGTTCTCTCTCGAACGGCGTATCTTGATCCATCTGCCCAAGACTTTGTTTTAACAAGGCTTGCGGTTCATCTTCCGGAATCAGATAATAGCAATTTCCATATTTCTTGATAATAAACTCCTTTTGGTTCGTCTGCATCTCTTTCGGGATTCGTATCGCCTGGCTGTTTCCGCTCTGAAAAACCTTCGCTTTTAGCATTTCTATTCCCTCCAGTCTCTGTATATACTATAAATATATACTTGAAAACAGTATCTGTCAATCGACCGCGAAGCGAAAAATACCGCGAGGCTTTCGCTTCGTGGCAAATCGATGATGATCTTCACTCATCCGTTCCAATCATCCTTTCTCAAATAGACCATTTATTTTTCTTAGCAATCGGAATCGAGGCCCTATCACCAGTCCGGCAATCTTTGCCGGCGGTTCCTGTTGCCCTCACTTTATACAACGTCCCCAAATTTTCATTTCCGGCATCGCTTCAAAAAAATGATTTGAAAAGCAAAAAAGCCGCTCGATCATAAAACCGAACGACTTTCCTTTATCCTTGATATCGCAATACGCGGCAATCCATATGCCCCATAACATTAGGCGTCTGTAGTTTGATACGTCCCCATCAGAAAAACTCGAAGCGCTTTCACCTTTTTGCGCCACGTATCTGGCTGCAGATTAAAGTACTCCGCCATCGCATATTTCCGTTCACGGTTTATCGCAGCTTCCGTAGCGTCGGAAGAATAATTGTCCCTTCGATGCTGTTCATAAAAAGGAGCGATGATATAGGGGTCCATTCCTTCCGATAACGCATCCTCCGTAGACAATACATGCAAAGTCACAATCCCCTTCAAATACTCTTCGTTGATACCGGGCGTCTCCCTCGCTATCCTGAACGCCTTTTCCAATACCCCCGGAAGGGAATCCTCAATCACTTCATTCTCCCTATCGACAGCATAAGTTGCCTTGTCTACCCCCGCATATCGGTTTGCCGTCTCATCCTCCTGGGAAACCGTCTGGTCGTAATAATCCAGATTGCCTTGCGCCAATAAGTCCTTTACTTCTTTTGCCTGCCCGGAGTTCTCGTCATAGCCAAGCTCTGCCAATACCCTTAGCGCGTTATTTTGATTCGCGTAATATCTGTCTTTTTCATCCAGCTTCAGCGCTTCCATCTCCTGCTCAGAAAGACGAGCCTTTGCCGCCAGCAGCCGCAAAAAGTCTTTGACCTTCTGGCCCCTGATTTCATAATTTATATCTTTAAGACCGAACTCTTCCAACGGCCGCTTTTTCCACGGAGCTACACGTTTCTTGTATTGATTGCAGAAATACCCCCAAAAATCCAACTTCTCGTTATAATAGACCTCCCCCTCGTAAGCGTCCGCCTTATAAGCCCGCAGGGAGGCATCCAAGATTGCCACGCAGGTCAGACCGTCCAGGACCTTCGCGAACTTCGACTTCTTGCTCATATAATCGAACACCCTGAACAAGAGATCCTGTCTGATCGAAAACTCATGATGGGTCAACACTTTCTTTGCCTGAAAATCTTCCTGCAAAGACGCGGGCAACGACTGTATCTTCTCGCACAGCGGCCGTGCCAGCTTCTCGATTTCTTCCGCAAACAACTTTTCAGCGTCAGCTATTGACCTCGTTGTCTGGTCGTTTTCGGACACGTTGATCACCCCCGTCTTCCGTTTTCGGAATTAATCGATCACCAATTTCAAGAACGAGTCCATGCTCCCCTTCTGCCCCGGCTGCGCATTGCCGACCATGGAACTGAGATACAGGAGACTCGTTATATCGATAATATCCGCGCAATCGGGGAACTTCCCCATATCGCCCTTGAAAAACTGCGCATAGATGATATTCTTGACCTCAGTGTCCCTGCAGGCCTTAGAGACATACTGAAGCGCAATCATCATGGCAATCGTATAGCACTTCATGCCATACGTCACATCCGCATAAATCATGTCCCCGTCCTGGATCTTGTCGGAAACATCCTTGAAAAATTTGCTGAACGTCAGCGAATCAAGATTGTCCTGCTCCGAATTGAAATTATCCCGGTCAAACCCCGGCTCTACGATCTCCTCAAACTGCGCCGTCGCCTGATGCGCCTTGAGTATCCCCTCGAACTCCGCCTTCCACGCCAAATAATTCTTCTTCGGCCACTCCTGCGTTCCCGTCCCGGTAAGAATCAAAACCTTGTCGCCCGGCTCCACGTTCGCCTCCAGCAAATAACTGATAGGCGCCTTGTAATCCTTGTCCGCCAAATCAAAATCGCGGCTTCTGTTCTTGACGTCCTGCGTTTTCTGCATCGGCACCGTTGAAATAAA
>DMKZ01000046.1 GCA_003454065.1 Spirochaetaceae bacterium | reverse complement strand
GGCCGCTTGCGGATTCCCGCCGTGCCTTGCGATCATTCTGGTTGGCGATGATAAGGCAAGCCAGTCGTATGTGAGGACGAAGGAGAAGCTCGCAGTCGAAGTCGGCATCGCCACTCGAAATCACTATCTTCCGGCATCGGCGACCAAGGATGAGGTGGTTGCGCTTATCCGATCGCTGAATGCCGATGCGAAGGTTCAAGGGATACTCTTGCAGCTGCCCTTGCCTGCCGGACTGGATGCGTTTTCCATAATAGAGGAAATATCGCCCTCGAAGGATGCGGATGCGCTGACCTCGTTCAACATGGGGCGTCTTTTCAAAGACAGGCAGAATGTTTTGGCCTGCACCCCGAAGGGCATAATGAAGATCTTCGAATATTATAAGATCCCATTGGCTTCCAAGAACGTGCTCATAATCAATCGCAGCAACATAGTCGGAAGGCCTTTGGCTGCGGCTCTTGTCTCCAAGGGTGTGGATGCTACCGTAACCATAGCGCATTCTAAGACTTCCAATATCAAGGAGTTGGCTGCATCGGCGGACATAATCGTGGTTGCCGTTTCAAAGAGCGGATACATAAGCAAGGGTTGGAAATTGAAAAGCGGGGTCATGGTGGTGGATGTTTCCATAAACAGGATTCCCGATGCCAGTTCACCGAAAGGCTACAGGGTCGTAGGCGATTTCAATCCGGATGATTTCAGCGACCTGTCCGGATCATATACTCCTGTGCCCGGAGGCGTGGGCCTTATGACCGTATGCGAGCTGCTCGAGAACACCATGTTTCTTGCCCAAAGGCAAATGGAGGCCAAACGATGAAGGCGATTTACGAATTTCCGATGAGGCTTCAGGTGTTTTTGTCGAAAAGCACTCCGTTGTCCAGAAGAAAAGCCGAGGAGGCGATTGAAGCCGGCCGCGTCGAGGTGAATGGCAGCGTCATAACGCAAATGGGTTTCAAAGTCGAGAAGGGCGACAAGGTGTGTCTCGATGGCATGAACCTGTTCATTCCGGGCGATGTCCGCTGCTATATGCTCAATAAGCCCAGGGGCTGCGTATGTACGAATTCCGACCCGCATCAGAAGAACTATGCGCGGGATTATCTGAGCGATGTGCGCGAACCGGAAAGGCTTTTCTCCATAGGCCGCTTGGACAAGGATTCGCAAGGGCTTTTGCTTTTCACGGACGACGGCGCTCTTGCCAACAAGATAATCCATCCGTCCGGCAAGATAATCAAGACATACAGGGTCCAGGTCAAGGAGAAATTGAGGCAATCCGACCTCTACAAGATGAAGGATGGAATAAAGCTCCCCGATAGCCCGCTTCCCTACAAGCTGTCGTCATTCTCTCTCGTTTCGGATAATATCGCCGAAGTAATGCTCGAAAGCGGCAAGAATCGCGAGATCCGCAAATTGTTCGAAAACTTCGATTACACCATAGAAAAGCTCATCCGCATCAGAATAGGCCAGCTCGAACTCGGCGATCTCAAGGAAGGCCATTACCGCAAACTCAACGGCACCGACATCGACAGGATTTTCCAGAAGTGACGCGAAGCGATTTCAGCGAAGAACACCACTTGAGGAAGCCGGCAATACTTTGTGTATTTCCGATTTCCGAAAGTTGCGTTATACGCTGAAAGGGCAAGTAGCACGAGGGAAAAAACTTGGGGGAACCTTTGTAAAAAACTGGACCCAACCGGAGTCGAACCGGCGTTTTAGCTATGCGAAAGCCATGTTCTACCACTGAACTATGGGCCCGTGTCGAAATGATAACTCTACTATGATACTTTTTTTTGATTTATTTTGCAAAAAGATTATAATACGGAAGTATGGCTAAGAACAATTGCAAGGGCTTGATGGGACGCGCCGCAGCGTTGGTTTGCTTCATGTGCGTTTCTGTTTTATCATGCTCTAGTTATATTTCAGGCAGATGGCTCACCGTGAAGATACCGGCCAAATACAATAATCCGGAAGTTAGCTATCTTAAGGCCAAGACGACGGCTTTGGAAGAGTCGGGCTTGGTGAATTTCACGCCATTTCTCGTCAGCGTGGAAAGGCTTACTACCGGTTATTCCTTCGTTTTGTATGCCAAGGATATCGATACGGTTGCCAGGGTCTATGTCGATGGCGAGACGGGCGTTGGCTCGGTTATGATGTTTGAGGACGAAGTCGTCACCGCCAAGGGGTATGATTTCCTCAAGAATACGGATATGATAATAGATGCGGAGAGGGCATTGAACAAAGTCATAAAAGGCGATGCGAAGTTAAAATCTCCCACCGAATCCATGCCTGAATACACTTATAGCTGCAAGTTCGTTAAGACAAAGGATGATGATACGTTCAGGGTGGTGTTCGGGACATCTACGATGGAATACGATTTCGCGATAAAGGCGAATATGGGCGACAACCAGATATTGAACAGAGAAATCAATCCGCGTGACAAGTGATTCAAACAAGCTTGTTTCAGGCGTCTATCTCGTATTGGGCGAGGAAACCAAGGATGCCGAGGACAAGATAAAATCGATTCAAGAAACGCTATCGCTTCCTAAAGCCGATGTCAGGTTCGGATTTGATGCCGATGATGTTGCGAGAACTGTTTCCGACATAGAAACCCCATCCATTTTCGGCGATAAGCTGTTTTTGGTTATGGAGAACGCCGAGCAGCTGACAGAGAAGAGCAGCGCATTGATCGCCAAGAGCCTTAAAGCCAATAGATTCGATGGCGTCATTGTGTTCAGGAGCGATAAGAACAAGCTTTCGTCGCATTTGGAGAATATCGTTCCTAAGGATAACAGATTTGTTTTTTATCTCATGTTCGAAAATCGCAAGCCGCAATATGTCCGTTCGGTTTTCAGGTATCTCGGCTATTCTGCGGATGCGGATGCGATTAGCGCGCTCCTTGAACTTGTGGATAACGATAAGGGTTCGATTGAGCGTTCGTGCAAGCGGGTAGCGGATTCCGTTTCGCTTCTTTCTGCCGACAGGAAGAATATTTCCCAATCCGATGTTCTCGATTGTCTGGATTTCGATAGGGATGAGGATTCCATCGAGTTGTTTTCGCATATCGCAGGCAGGCGTCTCAAACCGTCCATCGCTTCGGCCGAGAAAGCCGCCAGGTCCAGCAAAAGCATATCGCCCGTCGTATTATCCCTGTTAGGATATGTCCGCAGGGCCTTGTCGTTCAAACAGAACCTGAGGGATGGAATCGCAAATCCGTGGAAAATCTCCACGATAGCGGGGGAAGTTGTCGTGAAATATCCTGCGGAAAAGGATTTTCTGCAAGCGTTTGCCTCCAATTACAGCATGGAAGCTTCCTTATGCATGCAATACGTATTGCTCGATCTCGAGCGTGCGACCAGAAGCGGGATGGATTTTGAAACGCAAATGATAAGGTTCGCAAAGGACTTGACGAGGATAATAAGGCTATGACCAAAACCGCCTGCCTTTCTTTCAACGCTTTTGTCTTGATTGCGTTTCTGATGCTTGTCGTTTCGTGCAGGGGCGAAGTCGCATCGACTTCGGAAAAAGAACCTGACATAAGGCTTAACGGCACGCATTGCATCATTTCCGAATCCGATCAGGAGCCGATAGTGATAGATGCCGACAGTCTGGAGCTTTTCACCGATGATGATACCGTGGTTATGAGAAACGCCCGTTTTTTTCAAAACAAGAAAGGCAGCAGCGACAAGAACATCTCAGGCAAAGCGGGATATCTGAAATTGAATTCGAGGAATCAGGACGTCTATCTGACCGACAAGGTGGAGCTTTTCATTTATCCTGACAAGGATGCGCCGGTTGATGAAGGTTCATCGGATGACGAAGAAACGGAGCCTGAAGCCAACAGGATATTGGCGGATGAAATCGTTTGGGGGAAATATTCCAAAATGCTTGAAAGCCCTCAAAACGTTCTGCTTGAATGGGAAGGAACGCTGATTCGCGGCTTCGGATTCAAAGGTAATTTGAACACGGGAGAGTTCTCGTTCGAAAAGGTCGAGGAAGGAAGGCTATGAACAAAAGAGGAACGCATATTTTCATTTTGAGATGGAATCCGAGGAAATCCGTTTTCAAAGCGGGCGACTACGAGGTTTTTTTCAAGCTGGCGACAACTGGCGGAACGATTCAGGAATTCTGGTGGGAAGTCCATGATTGGAAAAAAGTCGCTAAAAACGATGTTTTCTTTTTTGCAAGGGTGGGGACTGATAGGGATGGCATCCTCATGCACGGGCTTTTCGCCGGTGAATGTCAGCTCGACAAGAACAATCCGGACGGAACCGAGAAAAAACTCGATAAGCATAACAAGACCCATAGCGCGCGTCTTCTGATCAAGGGCATGTTTAAGGATAACGAGGTGCTTTCGGCCGAATCCCTTGAAAAGACTTTTCCCGAAATCGATTGGCATTCGGATTCCGCAGGGGAGCTTCTTCCCGGCAGCACAGGACGCAGGCTCGTATCTCATGTCGAAAAAGCAATAAGGGCGGAAATCGAGTCGGCAAATGACGACGATGCGGACGATGAAACGGACGATAATAAAGGCGAATCGTCTGATAATAACAAAAGCGCAGACGACTGAAGGGCGCTTCTAAAAACCCCAGAGTCCAAACCTGCCAGATGTCCTTCCGACTGAAAAGCCGGCGGAAAGCCTCGAAATACGACAGTATTTCTGTGTTTTCCGCCGGCTTTTCATATCAAAAATCCACAAGCATCTTCGAACAGCAGGTTTTTAGAAGTGCCCTAAAATTAAGCTATGGTTGACAGAACGCTTGATAAAAAGTTCGAGGCTATAATTCATGCATTTCCTGCTGTATTGCCGACAGGCGCAAGGCAAGTCGGCAATGGAATCGTGCTGTCCCTGAAAAAGCAAGTCGCTCATATAGACAAAGGTATTTTCACTTTGCCGATTTACAACCTGTGAGCAATTTGCGAATGCTTGACTATATTCATTTCTTTATTTAAAATCAAAAACCGTCTATCAATTTCTTAAGAATCACGAATAGGGGTATCGCCCAATGGTTAAGGCACCGGGTTTTGGCTCCGGGATTACAGGTTCGATTCCTGTTACCCCTGTTTTCTTGTTGAGGTCGCTTCAAAACTCTTTTCTTCATGCTGCTTGCCCTTCCGAACCATTATAGGGCGCTTCTAAAAACCCCAGAGTCCAAACCTGCCAGATGTCCTTCCGACTGAAAAGCCGGCGGAAAGCCTCGAAATACGACAGTATTTCTGTGTTTTCCGCCGGCTTTTCATCTCGAAAATCCACAAGCATCTTCGAACAGCAGGTTTTTTAGAAGTGCCCTATACCCATTTCAGAAATCGGAAATACACAAAGCATTACCGAT
>DMKZ01000088.1 GCA_003454065.1 Spirochaetaceae bacterium | reverse complement strand
CTTTCAAAAAGCAGGATCGGCGCATACTATTCCAAGCGGGAGGACTATGAAATATTGCGGACGATGACGGGCGCGGATCTGGCGGGAATGAGATACGAACCCCTTTTCCCGTATTTCAAGAACCTTGAAAGCAAAGGCGCGTTCTTCGTTTTGACGGGAAGCCATGTCACCGATGAGGATGGAACTGGAATAGTTCATACTGCGCCGGGATTCGGAGAGGATGACTATAAGGTTCTCAAACCATATAAGAACATTCCGGTGGTATGCCCGGTGGACGATTCCTGCTGCTTCACATCGGAAGTTTCGGATTACGAAGGCGTTTTCGTGAAGGATGCGGATAAGGCCATAATCCAGCGCCTGAAGGATGAGGGCAAGCTGGTCAAGCGCGAAAGCATCAACCATAATTATCCTTTCTGCTATAGGACTGGGGCTCCGATAATCTATCGCGCCACGAGCTGCTATTTCGTCGATGTGCCTAAAATCAAGAAAACGATGATAAAGGCCAACAAGAAGATAAATTGGATTCCGGAGCATCTCAAGGAAGGGCGTTTCGGCAAATGGGTCGAGGGCGCCAGGGAATGGGCGATTTCCAGGAACAGGTTTTGGGGAAATCCGCTTCCTGTTTGGAAAAGCGAAAGCGGAAAATACATTGAAGTAATCGGTTCGATAAGGGAATTGGAGAAGAAGTGCGGTCAGAAAGTCACTGATTTGCATAAGCATTTCATAGACAAGCTTACATGGGAAGCGCCTGACGGAAGCGTGATGAGAAGGATTCCGGACATTTTGGATTGCTGGTTCGAAAGCGGAAGCATGCCTTATGCGCAGCAGCATTATCCGTTCGAAAACAAGCGGAAATTCGAAGAGAACTTCCCCGCGGACTTCATTTGCGAGGGTTTGGATCAGACGCGAGGCTGGTTCTACACGCTTTTCGTGATCGCCGTAGGGCTGTTCGGCACTTCTTCCTACAAGAATGTGGTTACGAACGGCATAGTCCTGAACAAAGACGGCAAGAAGATGTCCAAGAGCCTGCGCAATTTCACTTCGCCAATGGAGATAATCGACAAATACGGGGCTGATGCGCTTAGATTCGCGCTCATGAATTCGGCGGTGACAAGGGCGGAGGATTTGAAGTTTTCAGAGGATTTGGTCAAGGACAGCATAAAGAATCTCATAATTCCCCTTTGGAACGCGTATTCGTTTTTCACGACATATGCCAACATAGACGGATTCAGGCCCGATTCCGAGAAGTTTCAGAAGCCTTTCAAAGCCGAGAATCCGCTTGATCGGTTCATAATATCCAGGACGCAGCTTCTCGTGAAATCCGTCACGGCGGCATTGGACTCCTACCACATAGAGGAAGCCACCGACGAGCTTTTGAAATTCATAGACGATTTGAACAATTGGTATATACGACAGAGCAGAAGGAGGTTCTGGAAGAACGAGAACGACGGCGATAAGATGCAAGCTTACAGGACACTTTATTATGTTCTGTTCACTTATATCAAGGTCGCTGCGCCGTTCGTGCCGTTCATCACTGAAAACATTTATCTGAACCTGAAGGTGAAGGGTAATCCGATGAGCATCCACCTTTGCGATTATCCTGTCTGCAGGAAGACTTTCAGGGATGAAACGCTTGAAAAGCAGACTTCACTGGTTCAGAAAGTTCTGTCTATGGCGCGCCATCTCAGATCGGAGAAATCCATAAGAGTCCGCCAGCCGCTTGCCAAAATGTTCGTGATTTCGCGCAGCGAGGATGACTTGAACATTCTCAGATCCCAGGAGCACATCATCCGAGAGGAAGTCAATGTGAAGGGGATCGATTTCTCCGACGACGAATCCGAGCTCGTGACTTATTCCGCAAAGGCGAATTTCAAATCGCTCGGACCCAAGTTGGGCGCCGGAATGAAAGCCGCCGCTGCCGGGATCGCATCGCTTTCGAGCGAACAGATAGCATCGGTTGTCATGTCCGGAGAGAAAATAGCGATCAGGATTGCCGATGGCGCGGAGGTCGAGATTTCCGCGGACGATTTGGTTGTTAGCAGATCGGAGAAGGAAAACGTATTCGTAGAGACGGATGGCGGAATCACCATAGGCCTCGATTACAACCTGACTCCGTTGCTTGTCCTCGAGGGCGATGCCAGGGATTTGGTGCGCGAGATTCAGAATGCGAGGAAGGAAGCGGGGTTCGATGTTGCGGATCATATAAGGCTTCATGTCTGTCCTGACGAAAGGTTCGGCGAGATATTGAAGGAGTTCTCTCAATATATAACGAAGGAAACGCTTTGCGACGAAATAGTCGAGGAATCATCGGCTCAGGATAGGTCGATATCCTGCGGTTGCGAAATATCGGTGGCATTGGAGAAAGTCAGCAGGAAATGAGAAGGGCGATCCCGAAAGACTGCTGTTCGAAGATGCTTGGCAAGGTGTGGTCCGGCGCGCTACGCATTGCGATAGTCGCAATTTTCGCAATGTCATGTTCCGGACTTTCCCCTAATATAAGGAACGGCAGGACGAATCTGCTTCGTGCCGTGGGCCGCGATGGGGATGTGGTGGTTTATATGGATGTGGCGAAAGCATCCGATCTCATAAGCGGGATAGCGGGATTTGATGTCTCAGGCATTTCCGAACATGCGTTCGATATCATCGTGGTCGCTTCCGATGATGCTGTTTATGGCGTCATCGAGGGCGATATTCCGATGATATCGCGTCCGATGATCGCCGATAGGATGGCAGCGCATCCGTTTCGAATAGGAGATATTGATTGCTATGCGACGGAAATCGAAGGAAAGAGCGTTTTTTTCGATTTGGCTGATTCGGGAGTGATTTTGTTTTCGACATCGGAAATCGGGTATTCCCACGCATTTGAATTTTTTATGTCAAATAGGGAAAATATAATGACCGAAAGCGTTTCGTTGCTGCTTCAGTCCGGATGCGTCGGCGTTTACGGCAGGAATCCGCGAGCTGATGCTGGCGAGATATTCAAGAACGGCAATGTCAGAAATGCATTGTTGCTGTTGGATTGTTCGAGTGCTGATGACATGTATTTGCTATCCGGAGTCTTGGAGATGAAGGATAGGGACGCTTTTCGCGTGACGAATGCTTATTTGAGCGATAGTTATATCAGGGATTTGAAAGACAACGGCAGGAAGCTCGATATGAAGCGGTTGCAGGACGTGCGCAAGCCCGATGCTTCTGGCGGCTTGATAGGATATGTCGATTTTTCCGTTTATGCATCGTTGGTTTTTAAGTTGTTTGGCAGATAGATATGGGCGATAAGAAAGTTGTTGCGACTAAAAAGGAAGAAAAAGACAAGAAGAAGGCTTTTCAGCTTTCCATGCTTGCAAAAGCCGTTGTTCTTGCATTGACGTTGGGGATGGTGTTATTGTGGATATATCTGAGTTATGCCATGCAACGCAATCATGACGTGTTGTTCTACAACAAAACCACGAGGCATGTCAGCGAATATTATTCAATGAGGTCGGAAGAATATCGAAGCGAAAGAAGCAAATACCTCAAAGATAACGGCATCTTCATAATAGTGGCATACACCTCAGCGCGCAGGATTTTGGTTTCCACTACCGAGAACATGCCTTTTTCCGAGCTTGAGGCGGTTAACGGAAATGAAATAATACCCCAACAGGACATTTGGGATAGGACGGAGCATCCGGAATTTATAGTCAAATCGGTTATCGATTTCAGCAAGGATTTGGACGGCGCCTATTACTATGCCAGACTTGCGGATAAGGAATATGCCGACGGTCTGTTCAGAATCAAGATGAGAAGAGACATCGGCGTGGTGATTTTGGTTTTCCTTGCCTTCGTGATCTTGCACATATACAACAAGTTCACATCGATGCGCGATGATTTGAAGCAGAAGAACGATCTGGTTTCCTTAGGTTCGGCGACGAGGAGGCTGGCGCACGAGATCAAGAATCCCGTTGCGGCTATTCTCATGCAGGTGTCCTTGCTTGAGAGGATGCATCCTGATCAAGCCGAAGAGTTCGAAGTCATAAAAACCGAAGGCAAGCGCATCGCCAATCTTACGGATAGGATAAGGGAATTCATGGCCGATCCGATCGGCAGCATAGAGTTGATAAACTTCATAGACTTCATGAGGGAGGAGATAGGCTACTTCAAGCCTGGAATAATCACTCCCAATTACTACATTTCGGATGAGGCTTCGTTCATTCATTTCGACAGGACAAGATTGAGAAGCATTATAATAAACGTAATACAGAACGCAATCGACAGCCAAGCCGAGAAGGATTCGTGCAAGGTCGTCATCAATGTCAGCTCGGTTCAGAACAACAGCAAGATCAAGGTGGAGATCATGGACTGGGGAACTGGAATAAAAGACAGCGACAAGGTCAGGCTTTTCAATCCTTTCTTCACCACGAAGAATGTCGGAACGGGCATCGGCCTCTCCATAAGCAAGCAATTCCTGAACGCTCGAAACGGCTCCATAGACCTCAGCAACAGGCTTGATGAGAACGGTAAGGTGGAGGGCGTGACCTGCACAATTATTTTGGATAAGGAAAAAATCAGCGGATAAATCGGATGCCGAAAATTGAAAACAAGTATCTGCGGACGATAGAGAGCATCAGCAAAAGGATAGTAAGCGGAAAGAAACTTGATTTGAAGAGGTTTCATCCGGATCTTGATAAGGAAATAGTTCGTTTCATCGACAGCTGTTCGAGTTCGATGTTTCCGCTTGTATTCGATGACGATGACTGCGGGGACAGCGAGCAAATCGATTTTCTGAGAAGAAGCTCCTTCGTGGGCAGGGTTTTTTTGAATTTGTCGAACATACTTTTCTATTTGGGCAAGTGCAGGGATGAGGCGGCGAGAATATCGGAATCGTTTCTGGAAAAATTGCCGGAGATTTTCGAAGTTCTCGAATCGGATGCGCAGGCTTGCTACGAGAAGGATCCTGCTTGCAGAAGCGTTGATGAGGCGATTTTATGCTACCCTGGATTTAGGGCGGTGATGATATTCCGCATTGCCCATGAACTATATCTAATGGGGGTGGAATACCTTCCGCGCCTTCTGACCGAATATGCTCACAGGCATACCGGCATCGACATACACCCGGGCGCCAAGATAGGCAGAAGGTTTTTCATTGACCATGGGACCGGAGTCGTAATCGGCGAAACTACCGTGATAGGCGATGATGTCGTGCTCTATCAGCATGTGACATTGGGAGCTAAGAAATTCGAGCTTCAGGAGGATGGGAATCCGGTGAAGGGCATAAAGCGTCATCCGAATATCGGGGATAATTGCGTGATATATGCCGGCGCGACTATTCTGGGTGGTTTGACTACGATCGGAAAAAACAGCGTGATAGGCGCGAACGTGTGGCTCACTCACGCTGTTCCTGAAAATTCGATAGTGAAAAAAGGCGATGCATGAAGGCCGGTTCTAAAACCTCATAGCCTGATTTCGCCTGATGCCTTTAGAGTGTCATTCAATCGTTTTCCTCCGATTCTATGATATCTATGCAATCAAGATCAGAATCCTTTTTCCTTATCTCGACTTGCTTGTTTCCGTTTCCCGCATATTTGATGAAATCGACGCTCGCCCCGCGAACGAATATCCTTTCCTTTTTCGTTCCGTCATCTGAAGTCCATGAATCGCTTCTGATTTTCCCGTGGACTCTTACCGGAGTTCCTTTCTTCAGGTAAGCAGACACCTTTTCCGCAAAAGCCTCTCCCCATATCTCGACATGTATGAAATTCGCTTTGCTTACGGTTTCGCTCTTCGAATTGACGAAGCTTTCGTTGTTGGCGAGTGTGAAACTCGTGACATAGCTCCCTTCCGCGATGTGACGCACTTCGGCATCCCTTGTGATGTTGCCCTCCACTATGGCAAAATTCAAATAAACCATGATTTCCTCCATAACATTGTGTTGTTTCTAAGACCTTTCCCCGAGAGCTTGCTCTTTTGAGCATGCATGCTGGAAAACGCCCTCTATTATTTAAAGAAGGAAAAAACCGTTTTTGTCGCGCATTGGACATATTTTCGGGAAAAGAATATGATACTTTCAGAGGTGATTCAGATGAAGAGAATAGTAATAGCGATGGTTGCGGCGCTTGTTTGCATGCTGGCGGCGTGCGGTTTGCTGCTTTTTAGGTCGCATCTGAAAACCTCATAGCTCGACTTGCCAAACGCCTTTTCGGCTGTAAAACCAGCGGAAAACGTTGTGGGATTTAGGAGTTTTAACTTATGGATTTGGATTATCTTTTATTGCTGCAGAGATTTCGTCAAAGCATCGGAGATGCCCTTCGCCCTTCATGGAAGGCGTTTCCTTATTCGCTGTCACGTATCTTATCTTGATTCCGGTATTCGTATATTGGGTGATTGGCAAGAGAAGGGGTCTTTTCACCTTGGCATCATACTTTCTTTGCGCAGGGCTTAACGCTTTGGTCAAATTGACTGCATGCGTTTACCGTCCTTGGATCCGGGATCCTCGAATAATTCCGGCAGGAGATTCCATAGAGACCGCAACCGGATATTCCTTTCCAAGCGGACACACGATTACAGCTGGAACGATTTACGGCGGCACGGCGCTAAGTTTGTGGAAGCCCGCAAGACTTTTTTCGATCTTATGCCTGATTCTCGTTTTCCTGACCGGATTCTCACGAAACTATCTTGGGGTGCATACTCCCCAAGATGTGATTGTGGGAGTTTTGGAGGCAGCTTTGGTTTTGTTCGTCGTGGAAAAACTGTTCATGCATGTTGAGAAAAAAATTGAAAGCGAGATTATCGTTCTGTCGATATTTTTCGCAATAGGCTGGCTTGGCATGGCTTATGTGACGTATAAATCTTACCCTATGGACTATATCGACGGCAAGCTTTTGGTCGATCCGATGAAGATGAAAGCAGACGGTTATACCAACTTGGGCTATCTGATAGCGTTCCCTGTCGCTAGGTTGTTTGAAAAGTCGTTCGTGAAGTTCAAACCCGCAGGACCGAACCTTAAAGGAATCGTGATGGGTGGCATTGGAACCGTATCGCTTTATCTCATGATCAAATATCTCAAGCCTTTGGTTCACTCCTCTGTCGGATACTATTTGGGCAGATTCGCCTTCAGCTTCATTCTGGTTTTCTATTGCGTTGCGCTTTACCCCATGATCATAAAGCTCGTCATGAGGGGTTTTCGAAAATGACTTTCGGAAAGAAGAGCTGTAGTGGTCGATAAATGATCGGTAAAACCAGCATTAGCAGGGAAATTGATCGATATCCTGTTGTTAGCGAATGACAATGCAAGTATCGCGACGGAACAAGTTGTGCAATGCTTCGGTTACGCTTCGATTCCCTCGGAAACGTTGATTTGCAAAACCAAACTATAGTTGCTATTTTGTCCAACAATAGTAAAATGCTATATGGAAACAACTGATGTTTATAAGATTATGAAGATGATACTATTTCTAATGTGGCGAATCGGCAAACTGCAGTAGCAACCGAACCCCGTGATACACCTCATAATGCGTTCGCCAGCCCAAGCGCTTCCTCGGCCTCAAATTCGGCCTTTGATATTGCTGCTTATCTCCTTGTCTGTCCAATTCGCCATACCCTCGCCTTTCGGGGAATACTCCCTCAGAAGATCGTTTGTGCCTCTTACCCAAGGTTGGCGGGGAAAGAGGAAAATAGAATTTCGCTCCGAGTTTCCCGCTGAGCTCCCTATTGTCTAAAAAACTCTTTGTCCATGTCTGACGTGATTGAAAAGCACGGCTCGTTCTTCAGTGCTTCCAGAATCTCCCTGTTCGATCCAAGCGGATTCTCCCTCGGATCCGCATTCCGCAGGATTGCAAGGCAATCCCCCGAATCGTCCGATGTCTGACGCAGGGATTACTGATTTTGTAAAAATTTGACATTTTTCCCGCATTTTTCTATCATTTGAAAGTTTTGTAAAAAATATTGGGCCAAACCGATCGCAATCAAGGAATAAGGTGATAAGGTGGTTCTAGAGACGGATCTTTCGAAATCTATGACTATGTCGGCTGCTTAAAAGCGCAGTTTCGACCTCTGGAATCTTTTGAATTTTTCTTGTTATGATTTGTTTTGTCCCGTTAATAGGGAGGAAAATGAATGGCAAAAGAAAAGTTTGTCAGAACTAAACCGCATGTCAATGTCGGAACAATCGGTCATATCGACCATGGTA
>DMKZ01000104.1 GCA_003454065.1 Spirochaetaceae bacterium | reverse complement strand
TTCCCATAGAGGTGAAATCCGGCAACGATCAGAACAATTTCAGAGCGATTCCCAAGCTGGTCGATGATGCCAGCCGATACAGGATGCCTATCGGATATGTATTCGGAAACAAGAACGTATTGTTGCGGCAGGGCAACCTGATAACCTTGCCGATTTATATGATCATGTTCGTGTAATCGAGAACTCAGAGCACTGCTTGAAGGCAATCTTAATAGTTTTTTTGCATTCCATATTAGAAATTTAGAAGACCATAAGTTTGACTGAATTGCTTCTATGTTTACAAATCACATATTTAAAATTATAATAAAAACATGTCATTTGATTGCACCAAGCGAGAAGCGATTAAAAGATATATTCTTGAAAAGATCTATCAAAAGGACGATTTCATATCGAAAACCGTGCAAGCTTTTGGGGTTTCCAGAACAACTGCTTACAAGTATGTGAATTCGCTTGCAAATGAAGGCCTGATCCGCCTTGATTCCGATGGAAAATATTCGATAAGAAATGCGGAGCCCAAAGAATACGAATACGAGAATAAAGGCTTAAGCGAGGCGCGGATTTACAAAGACGTGCTATTCGATGCCGTTGCGGATTTGCCGGAGAATGCGCAGGATATATGGAAATACGCTTTCACGGAAATTGCCAATAACGCCATCGAACACTCTAAGGCTGAGCATCTGCGGATTACAGTGTCGAAGAATGCCTTGTTCACTGAGGTGTTAGTCTGCGATGACGGCATAGGCATATTCAAAGGAATATCTGATTATTATGGGATGACAGACGCAGATGATGCCGTGTTCGCTCTTTTCAAAGGGAAGCTTACGACAGATCCGCAACGGCATTCCGGAGAGGGCATTTTCTTCGTTTCCAAAGCGATGGATTATTTTCGCATTTCGTCGCAGGGCAAATCTTTTTTTGTTTCAAGACATGGAGATGATCCCCAATGCATGGAAGTTTCTGACGAAGCTCGCGGAACTATCGTCGCCATAATTCTATTCAATGCGACGGTTTTGGATTTGAAAGATGTTTTCGATGCCTATACCACAGAATGTTCATTCGACAAGACGGTGGTTCCGGTTCGGTTTGTTTCGACCAGCGGCCAACCCATATCGCGTTCTGAAGCCAGAAGGCTGTGCTTCGGTTTGGACAAATTCAAAGTGGCGGTTCTTGATTTTAAGGGCGTTAGAACGATAGGTCAGGGCTTTGCTCACGAATTGTTCTCCGTATTCGCCAAAAAGCACGAGGAATTGAAAATCGAATGTTTGAATATGTCGCCCGATGTCGAAAGGGCGATAAAACACGTATTATAGAGCGCTTTAAAAACCACGGATAACATATTGTTGGGGAAGGATTCGATGTCTTGATATTCGGTCTTTGACGAAAGAAACCTTTAGCTTTAAAATCCTATCATGTCGTTTGCCAAGTTCAAATGCGTATTTTTGACGCTCGTATTGCTGCATGCCATCGGCTTTGCTTCGTGCAATGCGAATGGCGCATCCGGAGAACAATCCGAGTCGGGAGATCAGACAGGTTCCGGCTCCGATGCCGATGGAGGCAAGCAAGATGGCAACCCTTCAAACGGGAAAGACGGTGGCGTGCCAGCCGTTTGGCAGAATATTTCGTCTTTCGATGTTTGCCCCGAAAAAGAGGTTACGTATCTGGTGTATATGGCAGCCGACAACGATCTCGAACCCGATGCGATTAAGAACTTGAAATCGCTTCAGAAGGTAGGTTCAAGCTCGAATGCGAACATTCTTGTTCTTTTGGACAGGCATTCCGGCTACGATGCGGCCGAAGAAGACAGAAAAGGCGCGGATTTGTACTACATCACCTGCAATCCCGGCATGATGAACGATGATATCATATCGGAGATGGGCGAACTCAATATGGCCGACTCGGTGAATTTGCAATGCTTTTTGGAATTCGCCTGCGCGCATTATCCTGCCAAACACATGATACTCAATATTTGGAGCCATGGTTTTGGCGTTCATTCGGACGGACTCATTCCCAAATCCGTGATTCGCGACGACAACACTAATAATTCGGGCGCTTCGTCTATGCGCATCATCGACATGGCAAAGGCTATTCGCAATTTCGAGAACAGGAAAGGTTGTCATTTAGATCTGATGCAATTCGATTGCTGCGACATGCAGATGATCGAAGTGGCATTTCAGCTTCGCGATCTTGCCGATTATGTGGCCGCTCCGCTTACCGAGATATTGGCGAACGGAAGCGACTACGAGGCGATTGCCGGATATTTGAAAAACGGGTATTCGAAGGAGGAGTTTCCGGGATTTCTTGTCGAAAGCTTCTACAACCGTCAGAAAAACAACATAATCAATATAGTCTATAGCTATGTCGAAACATCGAGGTTCTCCGAATTCACGCCTGTATTCGATGCTTTTTGCGAAAGCCTGATCGGTTTTGCGAAAACAGACTTCACGCATTTGAAGCGAATCAGAGATTCTATCGTGCTGCTGGATGATACCATTCCGGAAGCGGTGGATTTGATGTGCTTTGCGAACAATATGTCGGGCGACATTGACATAGCTGCGCTTGCCGCTTCGTTCTCCGAACTTGTGCCCGCTGTGAAAGCCACAGACATTGACGGAAATGTCTTTTCGGGACTTGGCATCAACTTTCCCTGCAATGCGGGGCAATACGGCAAATACAAAGCCGAGTCCGGCGATTTTCTGGATTTCTACCTCGAAACTAAATGGGCGGATTTCATGCGCGAATATATGGGAAACATGTGAATTGCGCTCCTGAAAACTACATTTTATTTTCAAATACTTACAAAGAATCATAAAAATGAAAATTAATAGACAATTTTATTTGCAAAATTATGTAATAACGCATAAAATGGAAAATAAAATATGGAATATAAGAGAGAAATTTATGTCGATAGGCTGAATGCTAGAAAAAGAAACGGGCTTGTAAAGGTTATAACAGGGCTGAGGCGGAGCGGCAAATCCTATTTGCTGAATAATCTTTTCCATAGAAGTCTTGTTGAGAGCGGAGTTGACGAAAGGCATATAATCAAATTCGCTTTTGACTCTGCTGAGGATCTTGAAATCATCGGCGAGGATTTGTTGGATTTGGAGAGAAAAAACAGCAAGGTCGATCCTAGGAAATTCTTGGAGTTTGTTCGCGATAGGCTTATTGATGACGGGCAATACTACATTTTGCTTGACGAGGTCCAGAACCTTGAGTCTTTTGAAAGCGTTCTCAACAGCTATTTGCGCAAGGATAATTTGGATATTTATGCGACTGGAAGCAATTCGAAATTCTTATCAAGCGACATTCTGACAGAGTTCGAAGCCAGGGGTGATGAGGTTCATGTCTTTCCGCTTTCTTTCAGCGAGTTTTTCTCGGAATATGATGGAACTAAGGAAGAGGCTTATGAAGAGTATTCGCTATATGGAGGGCTTCCGCTTGTTGCCAATATGCGCACTGAAGAGCAAAAGGCGAAATACCTTGAAAGCCTGATAGGCAAAACTTACGTTAGGGATATAATCAGGCATAACGGCTTAAGGTCTGATACTGATATGTCTGATTTGCTCGATGTTGTTTCGTCTGCCATATCGTCTATCATCAGCCCTCGAAAGCTTGAATCCGCATTCAAAAGCATGAAAGGATCGCAAATATCAAGGCCCACCATAGAACGTTATACTGATTTTTTTGCAGACTCTTTTTTAGTGTCAAAAGCCATGAGATTTGACATAAAAGGGAAAAAATACATATCGGCGCCATTCAAATTGTATTTCGAAGATATCGGATTGAGAAATGCCAAGCTTGGTTTCCGGCAAATCGAGCCAACGCATGTGATGGAGAATATCATCTACAACGAGCTGAGGTTCAGGGGGTTCGACGTGGATGTGGGAGTGGTGAAGTCGAAGCAGGCGGCATCAGATTCTGCATCCGTCGGGGGCTATGAGGTTGATTTCGTTGCCAACAAGGGCAGCAAGCGATATTACATTCAGTCCGCATACGATATCCCGAATGACGAGAAGTGGCGTCAGGAGACCATGTCACTCGACAGGATCGGTGATTCGTTTGAGAAGATAGTCGTTGTCAGGAATCCAGTCGTATCGAGGCATAGTGATAAGGGATATCTGCTGATGAACATTTTTGATTTTCTTCTGGGCAAGGGTTTGTGATGCGGATTCCCTTCCGAAACGGGCATATGCACAAAGTATCAGCCCGCTTCGGAGAGGAACGCCTTGCGCCGGAATAGGCTTCGCAACGTCTTGAAATTAGTTTTGAAAAAACCTCTATTAAACCCAGATGTTTTATGATAGTAAACTAGATCACGTGTAATAATTTGATATTCAGAATTTTTATAGCTATCATATCATGCTGCACGGAAAAACTTGAGTCCCGTAGCATTCGTACCTGTAATTCTTTCGGGAAATCCTAAGGCATCTGGCAAGAGCAATCGTTATGATTCTGCAAAGCAATCAGTGGCTGAGTCCATGATTGTTTCTGTAATCAATTCTTTTTAGGTTCGCAATATGTCTTATAGTGTTCAATGCCCTTCATTGCGGGGATTGGTTCGGTTCGCCTAGTACTGGTATGACATTTCATCGCAGATGCCATTGCAGTGAGAATATTTGGTGTAGGTGCAGAGGTGGATATGTTTGCGGAGCTCAATCTAGGACTTGTAATGGCCGGGAATTTACTTGTAGCGAATGCAATCAAGAAGATACGGATGATTGCCATGATGTAATTATGTGTGATCAGGAAGATACGGCTGGTGGCGAATGCTGTCTTATTTCCAGGCGAGGTAACGAAGACGGATTTCGTTTAGGTTGCAACAGTTGCGAGGGATTTTATTATCATCCAATATGGAAAAGGCCGATTTACTGTCCGGAATGCGGTTCATTCGATGTGCTTGATAGACTTGGCATTTGGAAATTCAGATGTTGCAGTTGTCATCACGAGTTCAATTTGAAGGATAGGAAAAAAGAAAACAATAACATGAAAATCCTGAAAAAATACAAGGAACTTCTTGACACGGAAGCCATAAGCAGGAAGAATATGATACGAAGAAAGATAAAATTCTTGGCAAGAAATAGCAAAAAGACGCTATTTTGGAATTTTGTGATTTTATTGCTTGAAAAAATTGGAATTTTGTGATTTCATTACGAAAAACCATTGGAATTTTGTGATGGAACTGAAAAGCGCTCCTATAAAATCCCAGCGCCCCCCTATAGGAATTCCTTCAATTTCCCGATTGTTTCCTTCCAATCCTTCTTCCATGCTTCCACGAGCTCGAGCGGCTCGATCGGAATGGCGTCGGCGCCGAAGGTTTTGAGCCAATAGAAGATTTGCTCGAATTGGACGGAAGTGAACTCGAGTGCGGTGAAGCCCTGTTCGTCATCATCCGTTATGGTTTGATCGTCTGAGTATCTGCTTTGCCTGATGAGTTCTCTCGCCCAAGTCGAGCTGAAACGTATTTTGTATTTCATTTTGCCCTTTTCGGACACGAATGCGCCGAATCTTCCGTTGCCGCTTGTCGATTCGAAACCGTGATTGGGAGGGAGAGAGAAGGTGATGTCTGTCAATGCGGCATTTCTCATTCTGTTTATGGCGAATAGCTTGCATAGGCCGTTTTCTTCGCCGAAGCAATAGGTCTTGCCGCCGTCGAAGAGTATCTGATATGGCGCTATCGTGTGGCTTTTTGTTTTTCTCGCATCGTTGTAATACAATCTTGTGTAATCGAAGGAAACCATTCTGTTTGTTCTAATCGCATCGATGACCGTTTTCCAGACCTCTCCGTTTGCTTCCAGATATTCCTCGTGGCGGATTATGCCTATGCGGTCGAAGAGGCTGCTTTCGCTTTTCGAATTCGGCGAGACGAGCGTATTCAACAGATTCGAAAGGTCATCGTAGAGGGGCGTGGCCTTATAGGTTTCGAGAAGCCTTTTTGCGCACATCAGGATGTCGGCGCTATTATCGTCAACATACCTGAACGGCAGTTCGAATTCCTCGGAATAGTAATAGCCCCTTTTCGAATTGTCGTATTTCAAAGGTGCTCTCAAGTCGTATTTGAGTATCTCCAGATCTCTGGCGATAGTAGGCAGGCTCGCTTCCAATTTGTCTTGGAAGTCATTGCGGTTCGGAAATCCGCCGTCCTTTATCATCTCATGCTCGATTCCGATTCTGTAGAGCATGGGCCTCGTAAGTTTTTTGTTCATGTCATCGATTATAGGTTTGCCAAGTTAATTATTCAAATGTTTATCATCGTATGATACGGGCAACCGATTATGGGGGCTTCTAAAAACCTGCTGCCTGATCCCGCTTGATTTCGAGTTAACTTTGAAGTGACATTGAAGTGCTTTGAAGTAGTTGGGATCTCTCCTTGTTTGGAATCGCCGATGGCTTCTTGTTTCTTGCGGGGGTGGGTGGGTGTATGCTGCTCGATGAAATTGTAAAAGACATTGCATTTGAAATATGAATGTCAAGTTTAAATCTCGCTTAAACCGAGAAGACCCTGAAGGCTGGCTTAAAACGATCGCAGGGTTTTCGAATGCGCAGGGCGGATCTTTTTTTATCGGCGTGAAAGATAAGATGAACAAGTTGATTGGGTTCACGA
Source organism: Spirochaetaceae bacterium (assembly GCA_003454065.1). The sequence goes on along the minus strand of DMKZ01000104.1, from coordinate 9,644 downwards.
GAAAGATGCGGACAATGAGCGTAATTATTTCAACAACCAAATAAGCGAGCACATCTTCCCACGCCCGACATATAGGCTTCCGTCCGAACGCCGGATATTTCCTTATGAATCCGTAGCTTTCGAGTTCTTCGAGTTTTGCTGTCAGATCCCCTGAGTTGGGAATATCCGTGCTTTTGATGATTTCATCGTGTGTCATCCCTATTTTCTTGGTTTCAAGAGTGCTTATGATTCTAAGATAAACCTCTGGGCTTTTGAAAATCGAAGCATACAAGCATTCAAACTCTTTTTTTAACGGAGCGTCCTCGACGAACAGAGCGTTATCGATGTTTTGCGCTATGCTGAAACCTTTTTTCAAGAAACTCCGATAAAAAGGAATGCCGCCGAAAACCATATAATATTGAAGAATTTGAATCCTCGTGCGGCAAGTCCTCGGGCGCTCTTTAAAAAAAGCCGTTGGAAAGGTAGAATGTAATATTATCTGGAGGTCATGCGATGAGGAAGTGGTTCTTGTCTTTGGTGCTGGGGTTTACTGTTTGCTCGGTCTTGTTTTCTGCGGAGCGTGCGATAGAACTCAAAGAAATTTCCGCAAATATCGAAATAGCCGGTCGGATTGCCAGAACAGAGGTCTTGCTTGAGTTCTACAACCCTAATGACAGGGTCATGGAATATGAGCTTAATATTCCTTTGTCGCAATCGCAAGCCATATCAGGGTTCGCTTTGGATGTGAACGGCGAAATGGTCGATGCGGTTCCAGTCGAAAAAACCAAGGGCAGACAGGTCTTCGAAGATGTGGTCAGGCGCGGCGTGGACCCTGGGCTTCTTGAGAAAACGGCAGGAAACAATTTCAAGCTCAGAATATATCCGATAAACCCCGGCAAAACGCGAAAGGCGCGCATAACATATACGGAAAATCTGGTGAAGGGGCTTGAAGGCCATTCCTACGCCTTTAGCGGAGTTCCGTTCGGCAAACGCGCTGACAGGATTTCGGTCAAAGCGAGCGTTGCGGAGGTTCGTCCGCTTGATGCCGATTTTTTGCTTTCGGGTGTTGGATTCGAATATGTCAGAAACCAGAATTCCTATATTGCCGAGGTCGAGAAAGAAGATGTTGAGATCGGAAGCGATGTGTTCAGAGTGCGCATTCCCGAAGTTGAAAACAGCGCGTCTGTCGGGGATTTCAATGGGGAAAGATTCTTTCTGTATCAGATTCCGGCATCGCCAGATTCCGAGCAGACGGATGCATTTGATCTGGGGCGCGATAGGCTTGTCATAATATGGGATGCTTCTCTTTCGCAGAAAAAGGCCAAAGGAAAAAACCTTGAGTTTTTGGAAGCGTTCTTCAAAGCCAATCGCAATTGCTTGGTTTCTCTCGTCGTTTTCAGGGATGCGCCGGAAGCGCCGAAGAGCTTCGTGATTCGCGGAGGCGACTGGAACGAGCTTCGCAGGGAGTTATCTCAGATGACGTTCGACGGCTGCGCATCGTTTGATTTTCTTGGCAGCGCAAGTGAAAAGCCTTGCAAGACGGCAATGCTTTTTTCGGACGGATTGGATTATTACAGCGAGAAGCCTGATATTTCAGGATTCGCAGAGAATCTGTTCTGCATTTCTTGCGGCGCAGGTTCCAATATGGCGAGGTTGTCAGGTCTTGTGCGTCAAACGAACGGCAAGGTCGTGGATTTGGATATGTTCGAGGATATGAACGATGCCGTTTCGTATATGTATCGCGTTGATGGTGTTCATGTCGTTTGGTCTGAGAATACCGAGGATGTTTTCACGAATAGCATTGGCGGCGAAACGGTCGTCGTTGGCAAAATGGCGGCAGGGAACAGAAAAGTCCGCTTGAAGCTGAGTAGCGGAGAGGAGGTGGAGATAAGTCCTTCCAATGCGTTTCGCTTTGATGAGATTGCGAAAATGTGGGCTAATGCCAAAATCGGAAGCTTGCAGGCGACGGCGCGCTTGCACAAGGCCGAGATCAGAAGGATCTCGACGAAGTACGGCGTGGTTTCGGATGAGTCCTCTCTTATAATGCTTGAGAGCGCGGACGATTATGCGAAATACGGCATAGAGCCGCCCAAGCCTTTCAGGGACGAGTACGACAGTATTCTGGCAAGTCGCAAAAGCGCCCGATCTTCAAGCCTTTTCGCTTTCAAGCGCGAATGGGACAATTATGTCGAATGGTGGGAAAGGGATTTTCCGAAGGACGACAAGAAACCTATGATCTACAAATCGAAGAGCGCCGGCATCGATTTCATGAGCATGAACAATCCGGCGGCTCGTTCGAGTGCCGAATATGTCGTTGACGCTGCGGCCGTATATGATGCCATGCCTGCTTCTTTGCGGGCGGCCGCTCCAACCAGCATGGCGTTGTCCGTATCCGAAGCCCAAGCGGAAAGAGAGCTTGAATTGTCGGAAGAGTCCGGCCCGGCTCCGGATGATGAAGATGCGGCGCAGCCAGAAGAGCAAGCGATCGTTCGATTGGCCAAATGGAATCCCGATTCGGACTTCGCAAGAAGAATCAAGGCGTCGCATGCGAGCGATGCCTATGCGATTTATTTGGATGAAAGGGATGATTACGAGAATAGCCCCGGTTTCTATCTCGAATGCGCCGAAATGCTTTTTGACAAAGGTTTGGAAGACTTATCTAAGCGCGTGCTTTCCAATCTTGCGGAAATAAGCTTTGAAAACAGGTCGGTTTTGAAGCTTCTTGGGAATCGCCTGCTTCAATTGGGCGATAACTCCAAGGCGTCTTTGATTTTCACTGCAATCATAGAGATGGCTCCTGACGAGCCGCAGTCGTATTTGGATTTGGGTATCGCATGCGAGCGGAGCGGAGAATATCAGAAAGCGATTGAGACGCTATATGAGATATTCACTAGGGATGGCATGCGCGACTTCCCTGCCGTCAAGCTTATAGCCATGAAGGAAATCGATTCGATCGTATTCCGTGAAAACGGTTTGGATACAAGCTTCATCGATCCGTATTTCATTCGCGATATGCCTCTCGATTTGCGCATTTCGCTTAGTTGGGACACGGATAATACAGATATAGATCTTCACGTGATAGACCCGAATGGCGACGAAACCTATTACGGACACAAGCAAAGCTACCAAGGCGGACGCAATTCGGATGACAACACCTCAGGCTTCGGTCCCGAGGACTATTCCTTGAAAATAGCCAAGAAAGGAAAATACAGGGTCGAGGTGAATTTTTACGGCGATTATCAGCAGAAGCTGACCGACGGCACGTATGTTTATCTGGATTTTTACACGAATTGGGGAACTTCAAAACAAGAGCGCAAATCAGTCGTCATGAAGCTTAAAGGCCGTCGCGACAGGGTGTTCGTGGGAGAGATCGAAATATAAGGCGCTTCTAAAAACCTCAAGGTGCTTATAAGAACTTCAGAGTTTGAACCACCCAATCCAAAGCGATTCTGGTTACCGGCGCAAGGCAAGTCGGTAAGACAACCGTCCTGCAGAGGACATTGAAGTTCTGTCTTGGCAAACAAGACGGCAGGGGGTCTCGTGGCCTTGATAGGTTCTTCTTCATTCGAGCTCATGAACAACACTCCCCAATCGTTAGCGGGAAGAATAAGCATTATCGAGATGTCAGGGCTATCGCTTAGGGAAATATCAGGTGATTTGGAATGGTTTTACAGGGATTGCATCAGGACTTACATCGAAAGGGATGTTCGCAAGATGACGAATGTCAAGGATGAGCTGAAATTCAAAAGGTTCTTGGCCTCCGTGGCGGCACGAAGCGCGCAAATGCGATGATGCGATGCGAATCGGCGACCGGACATTCGCCGTGCCGGTGGAGAAGATTTGAATAGCGGAGATTTTCAGAAGCGCCCTACAACCGTTCTCTTAGTACCAGCGGCAGGAAATAGAAGGGCAGCGTTTGTAGGTCGCCGTCTTTCCGGACATCGTATTTCGAGAACAGATACTTGCGACCGCATTGCTTTTTGAATTTGGCGGCGCAGGCATCTATGGACGAGTGGTTTTTGATTTGGCCTGATTTTATTTCCATGGGCGATGTTTTGATTCCATCGGGAATCAGGAAATCCACTTCGTATGAATGGGTGCTGTTCTCTTTCGGCCAAGAGCAATAGCATAGGTCGTTCCCGCTCGCTGTGATCATGCATGCTGCAAGGTTTTCGTATAGGAAGCCGAGGTTCGCAGGCAATTTGCCTTCTGCAAGACGTGTGTAGGTATCATCGAATGCTTTGCTTTTGCTTCCGAAAAGGATCGATGCGAATAGTCCTGTATCTGCCATATAGAGCTTGTATGAATCGAAATCGGCTGTCTGTCTTAAAAAGAAGTCGGGATTGGTCGTTCTGCAGCACATCAGAACCGTTTGGGAATCCAATAGGTCGTAAAGGAGCTCCGTATCCTTTCTGGTTATTTTTTTCCTTGTGGCGTTTGAAAGCATGAACCTTCTCTTGTTCAAGGCGAGCTGGGAAGGTACGGATGAGTATAGCTTTCCGATTCGGCCGCTGGGATCGATTTTCCTGAAGTCGTCCTCATATAGTTCGACGATGGATCTTTTTATCTTGTCTATTCGGGCGAAATCCGCATTTTCGATAAATTCGTTCACCGCTTGCGGCATGCCGCCGATGGCTAGATACAGATTAAGGCATTTCATGAGATGCTTGTGCACTGCGGTTCCGACGGGTTTGCCGGTTTCGTATAGCTCTGCAATGGTGTCGAAATCGGCAAGTGCGGTGGCGTTCAGAAACTCTTCGAAATCCAGCTGACGGATTTTCAATTTGTCCTCTTCGGACGGTATGAGGATATTTCTAACGTTTTTCCTGATTGAAACGAAGGATCCCGTTTCGATGTAATCGTATCTGCCGTCCGCGACAAGATGCTTTATCGACTGTCTGGCCGGTGGGAAAAGCTGCACTTCATCGAAAACGATGGCGGATTTTCTTTTGATGAGTTTGGTTTTGAACGCGTCTTTCAGCCGCATGAAGAACATATCCAAATCGGAGATGTCATCAAAGATTCTCTTGACTGATGCCGAAGCTTTCGAGAAGTCGATTAGAATGGATGATTCGTATTCGTTCTTGGAAAACTCCGTGGCGAGAGTTGTTTTTCCGACTCTTCTGGCGCCTTCTATGAGAAGCGCGGATTTACCGTCGCTTTCGCGCTTCCACTTCAGCATCTTATCGTAGGCTTTTCTTTCGAATGTCATACTCATACCCTTCCTAATAGCGAAAAGTTCCGTTTTTTCAGGAATATTGAAAGCCATATTGGTTTGGTTTGGTGACAGGAAAGGCACTCGGCGGGTTCGAGCTGCGAGGTTTTCGGGAGCGTCCGGAAATAAATGCTTTTGCGTGCAAACGGTTGTGTTGGTATAATGAAGCGAATGCGTTTTCGCTTGGCAATCGGATGCGCGATGGAATGGAAATGTCTGAATTGAACATAGATGAGTTGAAAAAGGGCCTGACATCATTGCAGGTAGAGAAAAGCAGGGTCAAGTTCGGAACGAACGCGCTTTGCGAGAGAAAGAGAAAAACATTGTGGAAGATGTTTTTCGAAACATTCGGCGATATATGGATAAAAGTGCTGTGCGCAGCGTTGCTGCTTAAAGTGGCTTTGGCTATCTTATCCGCTTTCGTGCCCAATACCGGCGGCGGCAATGATTTCATAGAGATAGCCAGCATACTTGCGGCCATAATGTTATCCACGGGATTCAGCACGCTCTCGGAATACAGGAACACTTCGAGAAGCCAGGCTTTGCACGACGAATACAGCAGAACCTTTTCCAAAGTTGTCCGTGACGGTGGAATTGTCGAGGTTCAGACATCCCAGATAGTGAAAGGCGATGTCATTCTGATTCAAGCTGGCGACAAGATTCCTGCGGACGGGTTGCTGTTCGATGGCTGCATAAAGGTCTCGCAGGCGGCTTTGAACGGCGAATCGCGTGATGAGGACAAGTCTCCTGCATTGACGGACGAGGAATCCGAATCGACCGATTACGCTTCGCAGCATAAGGTTTTCATGGGTTCGGTGGTTACGGCGGGGCAGGCTTATATGGTCGCAACGGTAATCGGGGATGACTCGGAATTGGGCAAGATAAACAAGTCTATCACGCAGGATGACGGAAGCAAGAGAACGGAAACTTCGGACTTGAAGCTGGAGAGGGTTGCCGTGGGAATCGGCAAATTGGGAATTGTAGCGGCTGGAATAGCAGGGGCTTTGCATATCGTTCTAACGCTGTTCGTAAAAGGTTCGATGCCGTTGGATTTACTTTCCGTCCTGTTTGTCGTATCCGAAGCGATGATGCTGATGGCGAGCATAATAATCATGGCGGTTCCTGAAGGCTTGCCGATGATGAACAGTCTGGTACAGTCCATGAATACGGAATCAATGTACGAAAAGCATATTCTCGTCAGCCATAAGGATGCTTTTTCGGATTCTGCATATATGAACATTCTGTTTTCGGATAAGACGGGAACGATTACTTACGGCAATTTGTCCCTCGTGGAATTCATAAACGGTCAAGGCGAGGTGGTCGATCGCATAGAGAGCGATGGATTTTCGGATGCTATAGCGCTGAACAATCTTGCGAGGATTTCCGATGGAAAGGCTATAGGCAGCAACAACATGGATAGGGCGCTTCTTTCCTATGCGATGTCGATTGGCTTCGAAGGCAGGCAATCGGATTATGATAGAGTGAAGACGGCTAATAATTATGATTCGGATAAGAAGTGCGCGACAGCCGAAATGAAGGACGGCACGATTTATTGGAAAGGCGCGAGCGAGAACATATTGGATAAAGTCACGCATTATCTGATTGGAAATGAAAAGAGGGAGTTCGGCCGGGATTGCCGTGCGGCACTTGAAAAGACCATGGCGGCGCAGGCGGCAAGGGCGATGAAGCTTCTTTCCGTAGCGAGAATATCGGGCGTCGAGGTCGTACTGATGGCGGTTTTATGCCTTAGAGACGATGTTCGGGCAGATGCTTTTCAGACCGTCCGCATGCTTCAGGATTCGGGGATTCAGGTGGTAATGGTGACGGGCGATGCCGATCGGACGGCAGCGGCAATCGCCAAGGAAGCGGGTATTTTTTCCGAGGAAAACGGGGATTTGGTTCTGACGCATGACGGTCTTGAAAGCATGTCCGACGAGGAGCTCAAGGGTAAGCTTCCTCGCCTTCGCGTCGTAAGCCGCGCCAAGCCGTTGGACAAGAAGAGGCTGGTTGCGCTTGTTCAGGAAAAAGACGGCGTTTGCGGCATGACTGGCGACGGAGTGAATGACGCTCCGGCATTGAAGCAGGCAGATGTAGGCTTTGCAATGGGCGACGGAACGGCTGTGGCTCAGGAATCTGGCGATGTGGTGGTGCTCAACAATAGTCTGACATCCATAAAGGATTGCATTCTTAATAGCAGGACGATGGCGAAGTCGGTGGGGAAATTCCTGATTTTCCAGCTTACCGTGAACGTATGCACTCTTCTTATGAACATAGTCGCTCCGCTTCTTGGCTGGCTGGAGCCTTTTTCCATAGTTCAGATATTGTGGATCAATCTCATAATGGATACTTTGGCGGCTATGGCGTTCGGCGGCGAGCCTGCGCTCGACAGATACATGAAGGAGAAGCCCGCCAAACGCTCGGACGACATTCTCACGCCATACATAAGATCTGCGATAGCTACGAGCGCGGTCTTCATAACCTTAGGCTGCATATTGATTCTGGAAAATGTTTTCGGCATAGTCGGTTTTCTTACGCCGGAAGGTTTTGCCGATGAGGACTTGTATGCAAGATCCCTGATGTTCGCATTCTTCATATACTCTGTGATATTCAACAGCTTCAATACGCGCAGCGAGTATTTCAATTTGTTTGAGAACATAAGCGGAAACAAGAAGTTCGTTCTGGTCATGGGGCTCATATTCGTAATGCAGACGCTGATTATCGAATTCGGCGGAAAAGTGTTTTCCACGACCACGCTCACCCTGAAGTCCTTGTCTGCAGCAATGGCAATGGCTTTGCTGATAATACCTGTTGACCTGCTTCGCAAGAAATTGTTTTGGCATTTTCGCAAAGTGCGCGCTTCGTAGGCTGCAGGTTTTCGGAAGCACCCCTTGCACTCCAGAGGCGTGTTGTCAGGAAACCGAAAATGTTTTTCTGCCGATGGGGGACTGGCCGAGATTCTTGATCGCATGGCGATGGGCGAGCGTTCCATAGCCTTTGTGACGGGCGTATCCGTATTGGGGCCATTTTTTGTCTGCAAGCAGCATTATCTCATCACGAGCGGTTTTAGCGAGGATGGAAGCGGCCATTACGGCAGGAATCTTGCTGTCCGCCTTCACGATTGCGAAAGCGGAAAAATCTGGTTCCGACTCTTTGAGAAGACTTTCGCCATCCCACTTATTAAGGAACGGAGGCAGAAAAGGGCCATCGACTATGATCTCGGCATGCCCAATATCAACGTTTTTCGTTTCGGCGTTCTTTAGGAATCGTCCGAATGCCCTTTTCATCGCAAGGAAGGTGGCTTTCAGGATATTCGTTTCGTCTATTTCCTTGTGCGTGGCGAAGCCGATGCCGTAGGCGCAGTTCGAAACAATTCTCAAGCGCGCTTCTTCTCTTTGTTTCGGGTTCAGCTTTTTGCTATCGTCGAGGATTGACTTGTCGAAATCATCGCTTATTAGGCAGCAGGCGGCATATACTGGTCCTGCGAGCGTGCCTCGGCCTGCTTCGTCGATTCCGATGATTATCTTTTTTTCTCTATCATTTTTCATAGACGTTCTCGCTGTAGAAACGGACGGATATCGCAATTCGCGCGATTGGCGTAAATGGTATGATTTGACATTTCAATCTATACTATTGGAATCAGTGACGATAATCAAGGGCGCTTCTAAAAACCTGCGGTTCATTGAGACTCTTCAAGTTCGAATGATGAGCTGGAGAACTTCGATGCGGACGTGGAGGTTTGGTTGGAGGATTCGAGGCGGGATGCGTCATTCGGTTTGTCCAACAAGTACAGGATGAGGGTCAAGACCATAGGGAATAAGATGCTTTCCAGAATCAATTTGAAAAAGATTCGAGATGTGACGAGCAGGCTGTCGCTTGATATTTCGGAAGATGGGAAATCTAAGACCGTCCTTTTATCGCTTCCGTCATCGATGTTTCCTGAAAACGAGTATTCGAAGAGGCTCAGCACCAAAGCGAGACTCGATTCTGCATCCGAGGTCATGAGTGAAATTGAGACGGTTGACTACAGCAATTCGGTCGTAGGAAGTTCTATGTTTTGAGCACGACCAGCGAACCGAATAGGAATGCTTGCATAGATGCGCATTTGGTATATAAGGACATAGCACAAGCGTTTGGGTGGAAGAAGGGAAGGCATTGGGGTTTTTCAATCCTGCCGATATCTTTGCAAACGATGCGGCTGCTTCAAGCGACGGATACAATCCTTTTTCGAACGGAGCATATCGAAGATACGTTCAAGGCGATAAAACGGCGAAGCAGATGGAGACCTTTCTTGACGAGGGGCTGTCGCATCTGACGGAGAGCCTTGTCGGGCATGGGAATAGCGGAGGCAATGTCCTGTTCGTGAATCGTTATTTGAAAAGTCCATGCTTCGCTTTGTGAAAATGCAAATTCGGAGCAAATTGTAAAGGATTTTTGCAGGAATCAGATTGGG
>DMKZ01000064.1 GCA_003454065.1 Spirochaetaceae bacterium | reverse complement strand
ACGGCGGTCCGGATGGCGGAGACGGAGGAAAAGGCGGGGATATAGTTTTTGTTTGCAGAAGAAATGTCAAGACGCTGACTTTTTTCAAGAAAACGCGTTCTTTCAGCGCTGAGAACGGGCGTCAAGGCAGCGGACGCTGCAAGCAGGGAGAGGACGGAAAGGACAAGGTCATAGAAGTTCCTCCCGGAACTTCGATCGTGGATGCCGATACCGGACTTCAAATAAAGGACATGGTTGGCGACGAGCCGTTCGTATTCCTGAAGGGCGGCAGGGGCGGAAAGGGGAACACCCATTTCAAATCTTCCGTGCAGCAGGCTCCGAGATTCGCTCAGCCCGGAGAGGAAGGGAAAAGCGCCAGGGTCGGTTTGATTCTGAAGCTGATAGCTGATGTCGGCCTGATCGGGTTTCCGAATGCGGGGAAGTCGTCTTTCATAAATTCGGTGACCAATTCGAAAAGCCTTGTCGGCTCCTATCCATTCACGACGCTTGTTCCGAACCTCGGCGTGATGAATGTCAAGGGCAATGATGTCGTCATCGCCGATATTCCGGGATTGATAGAAGGGGCGAGCGACGGCAGAGGCATGGGGTTGAAGTTCCTTAAGCATATCGAGAGATGCGCGATGCTTTTGTATATGGTCGATTTGTCCGAGCAGGATTATGAAACGAAGTTGGGTCAGCTCAAGCAAGAGGTTTTGAGTTTTTCTTCCGCAGTGGCGGCTAAGCCGCACTTGGTGTTGGCTACGAAGATGGATATGGAGGAGTCGAAGACGAATTTCGATTCGTTCAAGAAGGCGAATCCCGATGAGAGGATTCTTCCGATGTCCGTTTATGAGAAGGATTATGTTATGGCGGTGAAGCTGGCCATATTGGAAATGTTGGAGCGAAATGCTCGCAACGCGATTTAGGGAGTTGAGATGAATTATTCGGCTAAGAAAAGAGAAAGGCAGAACAAGAAGAGAAGGCTTCACAACAGGATTGTGAAAAGCCAGAACAGGACTATGATAAAGTCCTTTGAGGCTTCGCTCAAGGAAGGCGATCAGCAAAAGGCCAAGGAATTGCTCCGCAAGGTGCAGAAGCAGCTTGATTCGTCGGTTTCGAAGAATGTTCTTCACAAGAAGACGGCGGCGAGAAAGCTTTCGAGGCTTACGATCAGGCTCAACAAGCAGATGAGCAGCGCATCGTAAATTCTCGGTGTTGTTCCAAGTGAAAAACTATAAGAGAACCAAGCTTGATATCGTAGGCGAGATTTACAATCACATTATCGGGAGATACCAGCAGGCGAACAAGCAATGCCGCGTGATAAAGAGCGATGTGGCTTATATCGTCGATGATTTTCTCGAGGAGATGAAAGCTTCCATGGTCGGCTTGAAAACGGTGGAATTGCGCGGTTTCGGCACTTTTCAAGTGAAGAAGAGGGCGGGAAAGAAGAATTCCCGCAACCCTCGTTCCGGCGAATTGGTGGAAACGGTGGACCACTATGTTCCCGTATTCAAGCCAGGCGTCGATCTGAAGGATGCCGTGAGGGGTTTGGATAAGGATAAGGGGGTCTGAGATGTTCTTGAAAAACGAGGATTTGTTCAAAAAGGTCAAGGAAGAAGCCTTTGCGATGTGGAGGTATCTTTGAAGGGACCGGCATAGAATCCAAAATATCCGAACTCGAAGCCAAAACAGCCGAGGCGGGTTTTTGGGATGATAGAAAGAAGTCGGGAGAAGTGATAAAGGATCTATCCCAGCTTAAGGGAACTCTTTCCGAATGGCAGGCTTTGATCGGCGAAGTGAAATCGGCTGACGAATTATGCCAGCTTTATGCCGAAGAAGAGGATGATGCGGTGCGGGATGAAATGGAAAAGAACATCTCCTCATTGCATTCCAAGCTGTCCGAACTCAAGAGCAAGCTGTTGCTTTCCGGCAAATACGACAGAAACGATTGCTACCTTTCGATACATGCCGGAGCGGGCGGCACCGAAGCCGGGGATTGGGCTAATATGCTCATGAGGATGTATCTGAGGTTTGCTGAGAGGAACGGCTTCAAGTGCGAGACGATCGACATGGAGGAGAACGAGGGCGGCATAAAAAGCTGCACGATTCTCGTCAAGGGCACATATGCCTACGGCTATCTTAGAAACGAAGCGGGTGTTCATCGGCTAATCAGGATATCTCCCTTTGATGCCAACAAGAGAAGGCATACCTCGTTTGCTTCCGTTTACGCTTCGCCGGTAGTTGACGACGACATAAAAATAAACATCAAGCCCGAAGATATAAGAATCGATACCTATAGGGCGGGCGGAGCAGGCGGCCAGCATGTCAACAAGACCGATTCCGCAGTTAGGATAACGCATTTCGCTTCAGGAATAGTGGTTCAATGCCAGAATGAGAGAAGCCAGCTCATGAACAAGGAAGTCTGCTTCAAGATGCTTTATTCCAAATTGTGGGAATATTATCATGACCTTGCCGACGAGGAATTCAAGAAAGAGGCGATAGAGAAGAAGAACATCGAATGGGGCTCGCAGATCAGAACATATACTTTTCAGCCTTATACATTGGTCAAGGATCATAGAACCGGAGCGGAGGCGGGAAACATTCAGGCTGTTATGGACGGCGACATAATGAGTTTCATCGAATCCAATCTCAACAATTCCGATGTCTTGAACGTGAAGCAGGGGAAGTGATGGCATTATCGGACGCTTCCAAAAGCTTCAGAATCCGATTTCGCTCGCGACTTTTCAAAAGATGCGCGTTTCTGATGCTTTTGAGTCTTATTGCGATTTGCAGGGCTTATTGCGAAGACCCGCTTGCAATCAAGGTCGTGATCGTGCGGAATGTCCTCAACACGCTGACTGACGAGACCGTAGTGATAAACGAGGCTTTCAATAGGTTCATAAAGCAAAAGGAAATCGTTGATCCCGATGAAATCGAATATTATTCGCAAAGGGCCAAGAGCAGCGAGCTCGGAAACATCAGAAAAAACATACGCAATGCCATTTCTTCCGAAAACGATTCGGAATACGACAAGCTTCTCGTCAGGCAAAGGGAGTTGTCCAATCAATTGATTTTGCCGACCGGCAGCTTTTCCGACGATAAAAAGACCGAATCTCTTGTTCTTCCGGTTCGTGTCAGCACGATCGACTTCAAGGATTTCGACATAAGGGCGCTTTTCCAGCAAAGCAGAATCCTCGTGGAGTACATTGTCCGCGAAAACGATTGCGATTATGTTCTGATTCCCGCTTCGCTGCTTCTCGACAACAACCTCGTGCGTGCGAGGTTGATATTATACAGCAACATTTCAAAGAGATTCGATGTAATATACGATAAGATAATTCGTCAGGCGGAGTTCAGCGGATTCGTAAGAGACAACTACGCAGGCCTCGTCGGGCTTTTCCCATATTTTCTCCCGAAGGGAATGGGAATATTGAACTTTCCCGCAAGGGAATTCGGCTACGAGGTCTTCCATGAGGGCGATAAGGTGGAAAGCGGAAGCATATTCGCGGTCGGCAAAAAGACGTTTACGGTTTCCAGCCCTGGCTATGAAGACGCCAAGGTTGAAATAGATATTGTGGAAGGCGTTGTGAATGATTTGGAGTTTGCCCTGAAGGAAAGGGTGAACAGAAAGGTGCTTTTCAGATCCGACGGCCCGATCTACAATGCGTTTTCTTCGGAAAAAGGCTTTTTCACCGTTCCTGAGTTCATAGTCGATTACAAGACCCCGCAAAGCATTTCGTTCTCATACCCGAACTATTCCACCAAATATATTTCGCTTTTGGGCGGGACGGATGTAATAGATATATCCTTGAAGCCGAATTATCTCGTGGAAAGATCGTACAACAATGCTGAAATGAAGGATTTCTACAAATCGATCCTTTTATCCGTATCCTTTTTCGCGGCAGACATCGTTTCGAGAAGTTTTCTGAATGCTTATCCTGATTCGAGTTTTTGGCAGATAGCGCAAAAGACTGCCAGTTATGCCGGCTATTTTTCCATTTCGCTCATAATAATCAATCTGTTCGATTATTTCCATAGCACTGTTTATGCTTTCGAGTAGTATCCGTCGATTTTTTGCTGTTTTTTTGATGCTTATCCTATCGCTGGCGGGAATATTGTCTTGTTCCACGCAAAAAGCGGTTCAGCCTCAAGCTTCGCAGCAGGCATTGGAATCTGATGCAGAGCATGTTGTCGGGCAGGCAGCGGAACCGATGGCGTCACAATCGAAGGAATCTGAAGATGAGCAAAAGCCAGACGACCAAAAGATAGAGGACGAGAATGTTTCTTCGGCTGATTCCGAGACTCTGCATGAGCCGGATATGGTGTCCGCGCCTGAATCCGAACCAGAATCCGAACCAGAATCCGAACCAGAATCCGAACCAGAGCCCGAACCCGAGCCCGAACCAGAACCCGAACCAGAACCCGAACCCGAACC
>DMKZ01000010.1 GCA_003454065.1 Spirochaetaceae bacterium | reverse complement strand
TATGAAGCCATCTGTAAAGTCCGAGATGCCCACCCCTTTGGGGAGGCACTCCCTTCGGCAGGCCGTTTCCTAAGGCTTCCCGCCTTCATCAATACCTTTTGCGCGATCTTCGCGCACCATTTATGACGTTTCCGCTTGTAACTCCCATTTCCTTTGCGATTCGGGAGGGAATGATTTCGTTCACGGAATTCCTTTGCAAATGATTCCGAAAATCCAATTCTTTTTTCGAAAGCCCTTGCAATTCGCTACTAATTCGCAAGTGAATTGATTTTCCATTATGTTTTCACTAAAATAATGGCTTAGGCATTGCATGCGTTTATCAAGCTACAAAAGCAATGGTTGAAAGCAACAATGCCCTAAAGGAAATGATATATGAGAAAATTGACTAAAAGTCATATCATGCTTATGGCAACTGGGGTCGCTGTCGCTGTTGCGGCGTTCGTTCTGACCAAATTCGGGAATCCGCAGAACATGGGATTCTGCATCGCTTGCTTCATAAGGGATATTGCGGGGGCGATGAAGTTTCATAATGCCGCCGTAGTCCAATACATGAGGCCTGAGATACTTGGAATAGTATTGGGCTCGTTTGTCATGTCGGTGATCAGGAAGGAGTTCAAGCCGAAAGGCGGTTCATCGACTTTGCTCAGGTTCTTCATCGGAATGGGTGTGATGATTTGCGCTCTCGTGTTTTTGGGTTGTCCTTTGAGAATGATAATCAGACTTGCCGGCGGAGACATGAACGCTCTTGTCGCCCTTGTCGGGTTTTCACTTGGAATAGGGTGCGGCTCGCTGTTTCTGAATCAAGGCTTTTCTTTGGGAAGAGCTGATAGGAAATCGTCGTTGGAAGGCGCGATTGCTCCTGCCGTTCAAATCGCATTGCTGGTTTTAGCGCTTGCCGCCTCCGGGCTCCTCGCTTTTTCGCAAAAGGGTCCGGGGTCCATGCACGCTCCGTTTTTCATGGCCCTTGCCATAGCCTTGGCTGTTGGCGCTCTTAGTCAGGTTTCCAGGGTTTGCTGCGCGGGCGGGATACGCGACATATATCTTACGAGGGATTTCACATTATTCACGGCTCCGTTCCTGATCTTTGTCGTGCTTTTGGTTCTTAATTTGATTGGCGGCACTTTCAAGTTTGGTTTCGAAGGGCAGCCGGTCGCTCATTCGGATCACTTGTGGAATCTGCTTTCCATGTTTGCAGTGGGGTTGGGCAGCGTCATGTTGGGCGGATGTCCGCTTCGGCAGCTGATTTTGGCAGGCGAAGGCAATTCCGATTCTTTCATGACTTGCATAGGCATGTTTGTCGGAGCGGCGATTTCGCATAATTTCGGACTTGCAGGGGTTGCGGGCAAGGGTGCTACGCCGGCAGGAAGAATCGCCGTTTGCGTCATCATTTTGTTCTTTGCTTGTTCCGCAACGCTTATCGCTCGCAGCAACAGAAGCAGAGCTTTGGCTTGAAAGGGGGTTTGCGATGGTCAGTATAGATGTTTGCGGGCTTAATTGCCCTGAGCCGGTGCTTAAGGTCAGAAAGGCGATGACTGCCGGTGAAAAGGAGATAGAGGTCGTATCTGATGCGCAAGTCGCTGTGGAGAACATAACCAGGCTGTGCGATAAGATGGGGTATGGCATCAGGGTTTTGCAAAAGGACGGCGGCCTGTTCAGCCTGAGCATATCGAAGGGCTGATTGCGGGAATGTCTTGCCTCTGCGTGACATTTGACTCGCATTATCACGCTTTGCTTGCGAAGAGACTCTTGGGAAACGGGTACTTTCTTGCTCCGACGCCGAGGATCGTTTCATCATCGTGCGCCTCCTGCGTCGAGTGTGATCTGGATGATGGCGAGAAGGTCGATGACAATGATGTGGGGAAGTATTCGTCGCTTGCCGGCTCAGAGGGCGTTTATATTCTCGCGGAAAATGGGAAGGTGACATTGTATGAGCGCAAATGACTCTAATTCGGGTGCAGGTTCTGGCGCAGGCGAAAAGGTTCGCCTGACGCAATTGTCGAATGCCGCAGGGTGTGCGGCGAAACTCAAGGCGACGGAGCTGATTGGAATTCTCAGCGCATTGCCGAAGTTTCCGTGCGAAAGTCTCGAAGTGGGCTTTGAAGGGGCTGAGGATGCGCTTTGCTATAATCTTAATGACGATACCTCACTCGTATCGACTGTGGATTTTTTTCCGGCAATGGTGGACGAGCCGTTTGCTTTCGGCGAAATCGCTGCGGCGAATGCGATATCCGACATTTACGCCATGGGGGCGAAGCCTTTGTATGCTTTGTCGCTGATGTGTTTTCCGCAAAGGCTTGACAAGGGGATATTGAAGGAGATTCTGGAAGGCGGCATTTCAAAAGCCAAGGAGGCGGGGATTCCTATCGCCGGAGGGCACACCATAGACGATGAAGTGCCTAAATACGGACTTTGCGTCACCGGCGCGGCTAAAAGGGGAAGGATATGGCGCAATAACGGCGTGAGAATCGGAGATTGCCTGGTTCTCACGAAAACCTTGGGAGTTGGAATAATAAACACTGCCGTGAAGTGCCGTGAAGCATCCGCTGAGGCTGAATCCAAAGCGGTCGAGTCGATGAGGACGCTTAATAAGTATGCATGCGAAATCGCATCTTCTTATGACGTTCACGCAGCAACCGATATCACGGGCTTCGGACTCCTCGGCCATCTTATGGAAATGACTGAAGGCGCCAATGCGCGCTCAAGATCGGATCGTCCCGAATTGTCCTTGAAAGTTTTGTCGTCTGATATTCCGTATTTCCAGGAAGCGTTCGAACTCGCCGAAATCGGTATTCTGCCTGCCGGACTTTACAACAACCGCGATTACACCAAGGGCAAGGTGGCTTTCGCCGATGGCATTCCATTGGCTTTGCGGGACATAATGTTCGATCCTCAGACTTCGGGAGGGCTTGTTCTTTCAATGTCGAGAAAAGATGCCGAAAGCTTCATTCGAAAGATGCCTTCAGCCAGGATCATTGCCGAAGCGGTGCCATATTGCGGCGTCCTCATTCAAGTCGTATGATGTCGTTTCCCCGTAGATTCAAAAATCTCTTTTGAAAAATCTTCGACCAAATGATATTCTAATAGCGAAACGGAGGATTCGTGAGAGGCTGCATCGCCTGTCTGGAGGTTTGCAATGGAAGTCGTGGTCTTGGCTGCAGGTATGGCATCAAGGTATGGCGGGCTCAAGCAGCTTGAACCTGTCGGACGCAATGGCGAGGTTCTGCTTGACTACGGCATATACGACGCAATCAAGGCCGGTTGCGATAAGATCATATTCATCATAAGAAAGGATATCGAAGACGATTTCAGAAAGGCGGTATTCGATAGAGTCGCCCGACATGCGGATTGCAAATACGTTTTTCAAGATAAGACTTCAAGATTGCCTAATTCATTGCGCTTGTTCGCCGAGGAAAGACGAAAGCCTTACGGAACCGTTCAGGCGCTTCTTTGCGCGGAGAACGATATAAGGTCTGACTTTATCATAATGAATTCCGACGATTATTACGGAGCGTCCTCATATGGCATGTTATGCGACCACTTTAAAAACTCCAGGAAAAGCGCGCTTGTGGGCTACAGGCTTGATAAGACGCTAATGGGAGACGGAAGAGTGAACAGGGGCGTGTGCGTCTTTGATTCTTCCGGCAACCTTACCGGCATCGAAGAGACTTATGACATCGGAGTCGAATCGGGGGTGATTGCCGGAAGGACCAGAACTCGGAACAGGGTGGAAATGACAGGAAGTGAAATCGCTTCGATGAATCTTTTCGGATTTCCCATCTCGACGTTCTCGTTATTTAACGAATATTGGGAAAAATTCACGGATTGCATTAGGACGGACAATTCCAGGGAATGTCTGCTTTCGGTATTCAGCAACGAGATGCTGATGCAGGGCAGATTGCAATTCGATTGCTATTACGCCAAGGACGAATGGTTCGGAATGACTTACAAGGAGGATGCCTTGCTCGTTCGCAAGAAAATCGAGATTTTCATCCGAAAG
Source organism: Spirochaetaceae bacterium (assembly GCA_003454065.1). The sequence continues at coordinate 13,844 of DMKZ01000010.1, read as the reverse complement.
GGCGTTTATCCCGAGAACCTCTGGGGGTAAGCGCTCAAAGGCATTCACCATTGTACAGTAAACTTACCCAAGCCTCCGGCAACCCCTGCGAGCAGATTTGAGATGAGAAACCGCCTATACAGTTCCGGCGCCAAGCAGGACAATACTTTGTGTATGGCCTGCTGTGCCGGAACGATTGGGCGGTTTATCGCTCAAATATGCTCGCCATCGTATAATGTTTTGATTTTTTACATAAAGTGTCATACAATCCATACCCTATATGTCCAAATCAGACTACATAAGGATTTCCAAGGCTCGCGAACATAATCTCAAGGGCGTAGATTTGTCGATACCGAAGAACACTCTCACGGTGATTTCTGGGCTGTCCGGAAGCGGCAAGACCTCACTCGCCTTCGATACGATTTGCGCCGAGGGGCAGAGGCGTTACATGCAATCGCTTTCGAGTTACGCTCGCATGTTCCTCGGAGAAATGAAGAAGGCGGATGTGGAAAGCATTGAGGGACTTTCCCCGACCATTTCAATAGCTCAGAAAACCGTTCATTCCAATCCCAGGAGCACTGTCGGGACGCTTACGGAAATCTACGATTATTACAGGCTTTTGTTTTCTAAAGTAGGAGATATGTTTTGTCCGAAATGCGGAAGGAAGCTTGAAGCGGTTGATATTGACAGGATAATAGAATTCGTGTATTCGTTCGGCGAGCAGGAGAAAATCGCAATATGCTCTCCGATTCTCATAAACAGGAAGACCGAAGGCAAGTCGTTGTTCGCTCAAATTTCCAAAATGGGATATAAAAGAGTGGTGATAAACAACAGGATCTATCTTATCGACGAAGCGCCTGAGCTTGACAAGAAATTCAAAAGCAATGTTTCCGTTGTAATAGATAGGCTCAAAATCACGACAGATGACAGGTTTCGCCTTGCAAACAGCATTGAAAAGTCTTTCGAGCTCTCCGACGGTCTTGTCGAAGTTGTCAGGTTGGATAACGACAACAATCCAGTTGAAATCAGAATATTTTCGAAAAAAGCGTCTTGTCCTGAATGCGGCATATCGCTTGCGGGCAAGGAGCCGAGATTGTTTTCATTCAACTCTCCGATAGGGGCGTGTCCGAAATGCAACGGCATAGGGTATCTTGATGAATTCGATGTCGATAAGATCATACCCGACAAATCGCTTTCATTCATGGACGGCGGCATCGTTCCATGCAATCCGAATGCCGATTATTACCTGAAGCCTTTCGAAGCGCTTGCCAAGGAGCTGAAGTTTTCATTGAATACGCCTTTCAAGAATCTATCGAAGGAAATCCAAAACATCATCTTGTACGGGCTCGGCAGGCCAATGAAGAACGAATATTCGCTTCAAAGCATGACCAATGCTTCTTCGTTCACCATACATCATGATTTCAATGGCGTGATTCCGGAACTCAGACGTCGTTCCAAGCAGACGTTTTCGGATTACATGCGGCAATATTTCAATAGTTTCTGTTCGTTTCAGGTTTGTCCGGAATGCGGAGGCAGAAGGCTGAAGCAGGATGCGCTTTGCATCAAGGTGAATGGAAAGAACATTTCGGAGGTCTGCGATTTGAGCGTCAAGGACAATTTGGATTTTCTGAATAACCTTTCCTTGAGCAGTGAGAATGCGCAGATCGCCAAGGAAGTGGTTTCCGAGTGCGTGAAGCGGCTTACTTTCCTGAAGAATGTGGGGCTCGAATACCTTACGCTTTCCAGATTATCAGGCACCCTTTCCGGTGGAGAAGCCCAGCGCATCAGGCTGGCGTCTCAAATAGGCTCTGCTCTGACCGGCGTGCTCTATGTGCTTGACGAGCCGTCCATAGGCCTTCATCAGCGCGATAACAACAAGCTTATCGACACGCTGAAAAGCCTTCGCGACATCGGAAATACGGTGATAGTGGTCGAACATGACGAGGACATGATCAGGCAGGCGGATTATATTGTCGATTGCGGTCCGGCCGCCGGCGTTCACGGCGGAGAGATAGTGGCCTCTGGAAGCGTGGAGGATATAGAGAAGTGCGAAAGGTCACTGACCGGAGATTATTTGTCCGGCAGGAAAAGCATAGCCATTCCGAAATCCCGTCGCAAGGGCAAGGGAAAGCTTGTTTTCACGGGTTGCTGCAAGAACAATCTCAAGTCGATCGATGTTACTATCCCATTAGGCACGCTCACATGTATAACGGGTGTTTCGGGAAGCGGCAAATCGACTCTTCTTAATCAGATAATGGTGCCGGCGATTCAGGATAGGCTTTTGCGCGGCAAGGAAAGCTTCAACGGCTTCAAATCGATGAAGGGCATCGAATTGATAGACAAGATAGTGGATATAGACCAGAGTCCCATAGGAAGAACGCCGAGATCGAATCCAGCCACCTATATCGAGGTTTTCGGAAAAATCCGCGAGCTGTATGCGCAACTGCCGGAAAGCAAAATGCGCGGATATGCTCCGGGCCGGTTCTCATTCAATGTTTCGGGAGGCAGATGCGAGAACTGCCAGGGAGACGGCGTCAGAAAAGTCGAGATGCATTTTCTTCCGGACGTATTCGTGAATTGCGAGGTATGCCAGGGAAAGCGCTATAATAAGGAGACGCTTTCGGTGCTCTACAAAGGCAAAAGCATAGCCGATGTCCTTGACATGACAATGGAAGAGGCATTGGATTTCTTCAGGGCGCATGAGCAGATACGGCGCAGGCTGGAAACAGTTTGCTCGATAGGATTGGGCTATATCAAGCTTGGAGAAAGCGCGCTCAATCTTTCGGGAGGCGAAGCGCAGCGTGTCAAATTGGGTCTTGAGCTTTCCAAAGTGGCTACGGGCAAGACATTGTATGTTTTGGATGAGCCGACCACAGGCTTGCATTTTCATGATGTGAAGGTGCTGATAGACGTTCTGCAGCGCCTTGTGGATCAGAACAATACCGTTGTGCTTATAGAACACAATCTCGATGTGATCAAGGTCGCAGATCATATCATCGATCTCGGGCCGGAGGGCGGCGATGCGGGCGGCACTGTCGTGGCGACTGGCGCTCCGGAGGAAATATGCGAAGCTGCGCAATCGCATACCGGACGTTTCTTGAAGGCGCTTCTAAAAACCTCAGAATGAAGAAGCAATTAAATGGCGCTTTCAAAACATCAGAATCCGAACCTGCCAGATGTCCTTCCGGCTGAAAATCCGCAAGCATCTTCGAACATCAGGTTTTTAGAAGCGCCCTAAATCACAAGAAATTTGAATTTCATGCGACAAATCGGCGTTATTCTTCTCTTTAAATAATATGGGAAGAAATCTGAAAAAGCCTTTTTTGCTTATATTATTGTTATTATATGCTGCGCCGTCGGTTTTCACAGCGAAAAAAGTGTGCGGCGCGGTTTTGAAGAGCAACTCTCTTTTGGAAATCGCATTTGATGACAGGACGACCAGAACGCTCAGGATAAGTCCTGCATTGGCTCCGGGTGAAAAGAGAAGGATACCCTTCAGCATCGGAACATTCGATAGAGTGAATTATGCTGTGGAGGTCATGGGCGAGACAGAGGGGCTGGCCGAGCTACTCATTAGCGAATTCGTATGCAAGGGCAGAAACGGAAACGATATGGTGGAATTATATGTGGCGAAAGGCGGCCGGACGGATGGAATCGCGCTTTTTTCTGACGAGGGCGAAGCGGCACTGCCATCATCGGAAGTTTCTCAAGGCCAATATTTGTCATGCGGTCTGGATATGAAGAATTCCAAGGGATTCATTGAAATCAGGACGAGCGCGAATAGGACCACGTCCAGAATTCTGGATAAGGTCAGGTATTCGACAGGTCGGAACGGCGAGAGCGAGGCGTCCGATGCGTGGCAGGGCGAAGGTGTGGATGTAACCAAAAGCACGGCCACCAGAAGCGTTAATCGCAGGATTCTTCCGAACGGAGGGTATGCTGATACGAATACTGCCAACGACTTCTACATCACGGTTACTAGGGGCGCGACCATAGGCGGAGAAAACAATCCTAAGATTTTCGAATGACTTGCGATCAGACGCTCGACGTCATATTCGCCTGTTTTCCCGCGTTCGATAGTATGCGCCCGATAGTATGCGACCTTGAAAAAAAGCAGCGAAAAACTTAAAATATGAATCCATGGGCAATTCGGTCGGACGCATGCTTGCCGTGTCGTTAATCATCAGCTTTTTATTGTGCTCATGTTCGGCATTCAATTTGAAGAAAAGGACGATAAAGGTCGAGGGGATGTCGTCTGTGGAAGTCGATAGCGATGTGGCGGTTGTTTGCATAACCGTCCGCGAGGATGGCGATTCGAGCAAGGATGCCCAGCAGGCGGGCAATGCCAGAATCAATTCGGTGGTTTCGGCTGCCAAAGGGTGCGGCATTTCGCCTGATTCGATTAAAACGACTGCTTTCAGGATATATCCGATCTACGATTTTTCTTCGGAGGGCGGAAGGAAGCACAAGGGTCAGGAGTATTTTCATTCGCTCGAAGTGGAGATAAAGGATTGCAAGCGGGGCGATGGAGTTAATGTCCTTGCCGGTTTTATCGATTCGCTGAATGATATCGATAAGGTGGAAATCTGCAAGATCGTCTATAGGCTTTCCGACAATCTCAAATGGATCAGTCAGGTTAGGACTCAGGCAGTTGAGAACGGAATGGAAAAGTGCAGGGATTATGCTAAGGGCGCCGGCATGAAAGTCGGAAGCATATCGAGCATTTTCGAGAATTATTTCACTTTGGCGTATTCCGATGACGAGCTTATTGCAGGTGAGATGCCGTTCGGAATGGAGCAGGCTGGATTCGAAGGCGCCGCGCTTGGCGACTATTCGGAACCGATGCAGGCGCAAGGCGGAAAGGTTTCGATAAAGGCGTCGGTTTCCATAGAGGTCGAATTGGAGTAGAAGTTTTCCGAAGCGCCTAATTATTGTTGGGGTTTTGCCGATAGCGTTTGCATGCTTTCGACATCATATATGGGAGAAGTTAGAATGAATAGGAAGTTTTATTTTTCGCTTGTCGCTGCCGTTGCGCTTGCATTGGCGTCTTGCGGTTCGCCGATAGTCGTTAGGACGAAAACGCTTACGCCTTCCGATATCGATATGGGTTCGATGAGGAATGTGGCTATTGCCAGCACTGACGCTTATAGCGGGGGATTGAAGAACTCATCCATAAGGTTCACGGGTAGCGGCGATTACTTTTCGATGTCGCCTTATTCCTACGGCAGCACGATACATGTGGATTTGTCCAAGCATTTCAATGCGAAGTTCATAGATGATATTCAGTCCACCGGATATTTCACGAAAGTGATCGTTCCGCCTGACAGCGATATGCTTGCCAAGCCTGGAGCAGGCGAAAGCCTTGGTCTTACCAGAGCCGAATTGGCGAAGAAGAACAAGATAGATGCCATAATAAGCACGAACGTATCCAATATGACGCTGGACGAGTATGTCGAAACGATTCCGGTTTACAAATATGAGAGCAAGAAGGATAAGAACGGCAAGACAAAGACCGAAAAGAAGCTCGTGCGATACGACTACTCCTTGCACCAGACCGCGTATTTGGAGGTCGAGCTGAAAGTGACGGATCCGATTACCAACAAGGTGATCGCTTCGAAAAAAGCGAGCGACAAGTATTCCACTTCCAAATACGTTTCGTATGGCGCTGGCCGCTCGGATTCGTTGGAGAGCAAGTTCGAGGAAATGCTCGACAATATTTCGATAAAACTGGCTAACATGATGATTCCCCATTACACTTATCGCGAAGTCGAAGTCATGGATAACAAACCTAAGCTCGACTCTGCCGGCCTCGCCTACGACTATGTCAAGAATGGCGGCTACGTTCAGGCCTTGGAAGTCTTCAAGGCATGTTGGGAAGTCAGCAAGCATGTTCCGTCCGGATATAACGCCGCCTTGCTCATGCATGCATTGGGCAGAATCGATGAAGCCGTCGAACTTGCGCAATCCGTTAGCGATGAAACAGGCGCTCCGGAGATTCTTCCCTTGCTCGGCAACCTCAAGGCCATGCAGGCATTGGAGAGAAAGGCGATGACGCAGCTGGTCGACAACGGCGTTCAGGACGTGCAGGAGGATATTCCCGATTTGACAGGCAAGACCATGGAGAACAAGCCGTTCCGCGCCTATCTTGACCCTGCATACGAATATGTGAAGAAAGGCGAGTTCGCGCAAGCGTTCGAATTGTTCAAATACGGCTGGGAGACCGAAAAGCATCTGCCTTCCGGTTATAACGCCGCACTCATACTCGGGGCTCAGAATAAGCTTGATGAGGCGATTGCGCTGGCAGAGGAAATAAAGACGCAGACGGGTTCGCCTGAAATTCTTCCTTTGCTCGGAGAGCTGAAGTCCAAGGCCGAGAAGCAAACTAAGAAATAGGAATCGAACAGCTTTGGTTTTGCGTGATTACGCCAAAGTTGCAGGCGCCGGCAAATTTTTTTGCCGGCTTTTTGTTTTGAAGGCGCTTTTCAAAGCTTTGGCATCCGAATCTGCCGGACGTCTTTTTATTTTCATCGTTCTTTTCGCCGCTGTTTCGCATCAGGGCGCTTTTGCCGATAATCGCGCCGATATTTCCTTGCTTTCGGTGGATTCGCCGTCGAGCATATATTATAACGATAAATCCCTTATTGCGATCGATTCGTTTTTCGCCGAGAATCTGAATTTTCCGGAATCGGCTATGGTCCATCATCAAATCGATGCGGCGGCTACGGTTGCAGGACCGAGAATAGGAATGAGGATTTCGATAGGCAGCTTCGGCAGCGGCAATTTGAGAAAGGCGGGCGCGATGTCGATAGTGAACTATTTCGACATAAAGGTCGCATCATCGTTCGGTTACGGCGATTTGGCTTTCGGGTTTTCATGGAACATATCAGGCGAAAGGGAAAGGGAGGTCAGCGTTTCATCCATCGGCGAATCGTTTGCGGACTATTTCGAATACATACTCGTAAAGCATAACGATTCCAATATCAGAGGTGTGGAATCTGATTTCGCCTTTCAGGTTTCATACAGGTTTCGCGATATCCTGTCGCTATGCGCCTATGCCGATCGCTTCCTGTCGCTTTCCTCCCAAGCGGTTTCCTTCAGCATGGAGAGCGTTCTGTCGTCGATAGGGTTTTCATTTGCGATAAAACTTCCCAAATACGATCGCAATCTTAGTCTGAGGTCATTGCTTGCAGAGCTTCACATGAGCTTTTTCGATCTGTTTTCGGAGTCTCCCGCTTCGGACATGGATTTGCGCATAAAGTTCGTTTTGTCCGGTCGCATGGACGTCACATTGTCAAACATGATTTCGTTCGGGGATTTCTCGAATGTGATTTCAACATCGTCGCATATAGTATCTGTGATTTGCAGATCGGGCGATATCATGCCATTCGTTTCGTTCGTTTTTCCTTTTGATACGTATGCCGGAACGACGGGCATCAGATATGTTCGGTTCAAACTCGGGCTGAAATATGTTATGTGATGCCGCTTCGGAAGCTTTAGAGGCTTAGGCTTTCTTGGTACGGTGGGGGGCTTTGGTTATAATCATTCCAAAAGCGTGAGTTAGACAAACTAGGAACTTGAAGAACCGAAAGAGCTTATAGAAACTGAGAAGAAACAGAAGAACAAAAAGAACAAAAAGAATAAGAAGAAAAGAACCGAAAGAACCGAATGCAGAGTGATTAGTTTTTGAGAGGTGCTTCCGATCGGTGAAAGCCTTGAGATTATTTCTTTGGAGGATTCGATGAAGAGTTCGTGGGCTCGCATCCCGTTGATTTCTGTATTATCGTGTTTGATTTTCGCCTTCGCATGCAAAGATGGTGATTCCGTTGCTGTGAAGTCGATATCCGGAAGCCTAGGAGATGCGGATAGCGCCCCTATCGACCGTAGTGATGATGCTTTGGCGATCATATACGCCATAAATGTTCAGGACGATAATTTCAACCCATTGTTCAATATTGGACGATTTTTCGATAGATGGCAAGAAAAGCCGTGTCGAAATGAAATGGGATTACAAGAAGATGAGCGCTGACGGAATCATTGACAACATCGAATCGTTCGTATTCAAATACCTCGTTCCGGTAACAGTGAACGGCAATTCTAGCAGAATGCCTTGGACTACGGAAATTTCCCCAAGCACGGGAAAATTCATTACCGATTGCGGCAAAATGGATCAAAATACGGCATACAACATACGGTTCTACGTGAGATACAAGGATCATGTCGGGCCTGATAGCTCAAAAGCCGAGGATAGGCTGTTCATTGATACTACTTCCGACAGGACATTGCTTGATCCAAATGACGAATTCGATAAGTCGCTTTGGTATTTGACCAGTTTCAATACGACAACGCTCAACAGCGTAGGCTCCAATATCTTGGGCTTTTACGGATACGACATGCGCAAGGGCGGGAGCGAGTTCAATCCGGATGGTTTGGTTTCAGGCGCTTTTCTCGATATGAATTTGCTTATGGCGAGCAATCCGAATGCAGTTCGCGTCGTGATGTTGGATACGACTGAAGTTTTCCATGATGAAGTCACGAAGGAAAACATCAGCGAATACATCTCTTCCGCCAGGACCTCTTCGAAATGGGATATGAGTTTTCTCAGCACAAAGGACAATACATGGGGCTTCATGACGGACGGCATATCGAAGATAGGAGCGAAAAAGGGTGATGACGGCAAGGAGAAGAAGAATGATACGACGATGGATTTCGCAAACGGCTTGTCCTGCCTGATCAATTCGACGGTTTCAAGCCTTTTGGGTCTCATCGCGGGCTCTGATCAGTATTCATCCGCCTCGAAGACGAAGAAGTTTGACAAGAGCATCGCCGGCAGGTTTTCGTATGTGCGTCAGGTTCGGCGCGAATACATCGATCCGCAATATTGGTCTGTAGAGGCCATGAAGCCGTTTATGAACAAATATTTCCTCAAGGATTTGAATAACGATAAGATTTCGCCGGAGGAGATCTTCAACAGATACGGCACCCATGTGATATTGGATTTGATTATGGGCGGTAAGATGATTGTCGATTATTCGAGCTATGAGGCCAGTTCCTATTATCCTTCGGATTTTTCAAATGCTGCGGAGGAGCTTATGAGCGGTTCTTCGAGCAGCTATTCCAGCGTGTCGAATTTTCTGAACAGCAATTCGGATTTGAAAGTTCACGTATGGGGAGGCGTTGGTGCGACGGCAGTCGTCAATACGTTGTTGGAATATGCCAAAGCCGTAAACAATTGGTCCAAGACGGTGTACAACCCCAAAAACGCCAGTTCGAATATCGTGTTCATAGATGCTCCGGATTTGCTTAGAAAGCAAGGTTCGCTTACAGGAGCTTGGAATTTTGCAAGCGAGGGCAATGTGGAGAGGCGCAACGAGATAATGCTTGCATATTCGCGTTACCTCATGGAATCGTCCTATGAAGTATCGAGCATGATTAACGGGCTCGATAGGTATTTGTCCGACATAGTGTTTGAGAGCTTCGGATCCGATCGCGATTCGTCCTATTGGGCGACGAACAAATTCAATGAAAAACTTTATGACTCCGGACGGTTTGATGATGATTTCGCTTTCATAAAATCTTTTGAGGGGAGCAATGGGAATCCGGCCAAATTCGGCAAGGGCATATATGGAGCCGGAGTCTATACGTATGATGAAGATAAGGCTTTGAAGGGCGTCATGGTCACGGATTCCAATTCGGGAGACAATTCCTTTGGGGCGCATGCCAAGATGATAATGGAATATTTCGGGCTTTCGGATTCGGACGGCAATGCCGATTATCCGATAGTTCATATAACGTTGCCACAGGCTTTGCTGGTGTGCAATATGCTTACTGCGGCGTATAATGAGGTTCATGATGAAAAATTGTCTTTCGCCTACGCCTATGATTTGGCTTATGAAGTCGACGATGGCTATGTTGTGAAAACGCTGGATACCGGCGGTGAAATACATAGAATCATCCACAGGCATCGGTCATGCGCTTCCGAATTCCACGGGCTTCAGGTTGCCTAAAGCGTATGAATACGAAATCGCTACGACGGTCATTCCGTTCGATCCCGGTGATCTGAATGCCTCCTGCCTGAACGGCATCGGTTTGCCCGCCTTCGCCAAAACCCCGGAGGCGTCTGTGAAATCGCATTTCATCTGCGAAAGCGCTGATATTCTTCCGGCTTATGTCGCCGACAATCTGAATCTTCTGGGGATGTCGAATGCCATCGGCAATATTCGCAGGTGGCTTGATACGAAGCTGGATTCCAATGGGGATGCGCCTGAATACATGGTGAGATCGGGATCCTTCATGCTGGAAGAGCGCGAAGAATTCGGATTGCACAAATATTTCGATGATGCGAGCGATGCGTATCGCTCATCATCCAAATACAATTACGCTTTTTATGATCTCGGAATGAGAGTTGCGAGGGGATTATGATTGGAAAGGGATCCTGTTTCGTTTTTTGTTTTCTGGTGTTCTCAGCTTTGATTTCATGCAATCATGCTCCGAAACGCGGCTTAGCGGATCCGTCTGCGATGTCGAGAAAGGATGCATTGCTTTATGACGGAGACCTTGATTTTGACAAATACGACATGAGTGCATCCGTCTATGTGTCCACGAACGATGGCAGAGTTCATCTGACATGGGCGGAACCTGAAGCCAGCAACTATTACGGCATTCAGGTTTCATACTCGTATGTCAGAACCGACAACAACACTTCGTCGCAGGGGGTGGAGACCAATACCTATGTCAAGGGCTCTCCGACGGATGTGGCTATCATAGACGCCAAGAAAATGGAGAATCTCGTTCTTAATGTGAGGATAATAGATACGTCTGGCAAGGTTTATCCGCCAAAGACCATAGTGAAGGTGATAGAGCTGGTTACGACGAATTATGCGCTTGGGAGGGGCTATAATGTCGCTGACAGCGGATTTTACAAGCCTTTGCATGTTAGCAAAGGGGCGATTATCGACATGCTGAAGCTGAAGAATTGGAACAGGTTCTCAGCGGGCATGGTTGTCATGAACGAATCGACTCAGGAATATGAATACGGCACATCGCTTGAGGAAATGTCGAAAAAGGCGAGCAGATCGGTTACTACGAAGTTCAAGGCAGGCGTGTCATCGTCTTTTTACAAAGTGTTTTTCAAATTGGACATAGAGAAAACGGCCAAGACATCGAGTTCGGAATCCGAATCCAACAAGCAAAAGGATTTTTACGGAATGATTAAGGCCAAAGTGGTGCGCAAGAAGGAGTGGGTTCTGTCGCAATACGCCACACCTGATGTTTTAAAGGATTTCCTGACGCCGCAATTTGAGAAGGACATCAACAACCCTAATGTCAGCCCGGAAAGCATATTCGAGATCTATGGCACGCATGTCCTCTTGAACACTTATGTCGGTGCGAGAATGGATGTCAATTATTCCGGAACATTCAAAGACAATGCCGAAGGGGCGACCGCTGAAAAAGCATCGAAAGAGCTTTGGGTTGCCTTGTCGAAGCAGGAATACAGTTCGGCAACCTCATCAAGCAGCTGCAAGGAGTCGGAAACCAGGTTGCTTCTCGAGGCTGTTGGCGGACCGCCAATAGAAACGAACGTCACATATACAAGTGCCGGCATATCGTCGAAATTCGTCAGTTGGGCGCAGGAAGTGGATGACAGCAATTCCGTGTTCATTGATTCTCCGGATTGCATAGAGAATGAGGATTGGTCAACCGGGATATGGCTATATGCCGAAGACCCTGAAAGGCAAAGCGAGATTTGCAATGCCTACTACAAGAAGCTTTACGGGAATTACGCCGATGTCATTTCCATGTCCAATAGGAAGGCCGATGACGGGCTGTATGTCAAGTCTTTCGGCTTTATTCCGATTCTTCATAAGTTTTATAATCAGGGATATCTTGGCGAATACGATGCGCCTGCATGCGTAGGTGATTGCAGCGTAGTGGCGAGCAACTCTTCGTATAATCGAAAGCGTTATCTCGAAGAGCTTACGATTCCCGAACCTTCCGAATTGAAGAAGCTTGTAAAGGAAATCGAATCGGAAAAAGGGGTTGAGGTCATCGGTGACGACGTGTTGTTTTTCGTTGATAAGGATAGCCCTGATGGGATTTTCAAGATTATCGACACGCAATTGTTTGTCGCTCCGTTCCGGAATGATTATGAGAATTGGATTTTTCAACCCTATCGTCGTTATGACGGTACATGGCATACATTTCAATTCTTCGTGTTCGTGCCGTATTGCGTCATGACGAGGAATCCGAATGAGGCTTTACGTTCGCTGATCAGCGTAAAGGTCGATTTGAATGATGGAGTCATGTCGTCTGACAAACTTGATTCCAGACTCACCGCCGCTTTTGCTAAGCATGAGGGATTGAGGATGCTTGGTGATTTGAAGGTCAGCAAACCTAAAACATTGTCGGAAGCAAGGACAGTTGCTGCCATCGAATCTTTTCGGCCGGTTTGCAAATATGTTTTCAATGAACGTAGAAGCAGGCTTGATGACAAGGTTGACTATTGCGTTCAAATGTACTATCCTAGCCTTGAAAAAAGCAATATGGTTCATTGGGGTTATATGAATTCCGATGCTAGCTATTCAGGTAATGGCTCAGGCGAAGTTTATGATGGCGATTGTTCGGCGAAGTTCCATAAGGCCGTTTCGTCGAGTGGCACGAAAATTTCTCCATCCGTGGTTTTTTCGAGCGATTGCGTTGATGAAGATGGCCGAATAGGCATATCGGCTGCCGATCCGATCAGGGAAATCGATTTTGCCTATGTGAAAAGCGATTCGGGCAAGATTATGGAATCCCTTAGTTCCACGCAAGGCGTGCCCGAGAGTTCATGGGAAATGTTGGATGAACCTGTCGGGGCGGGTTCATGGGTCGCAAGGGATGAATGGAGCAATACGGAAATAGCTGATTTCGGTACGGAGACCGGGTGTGTGACTATTGTTAATCGCAACTCGTATCCTGCCAATTTCAATTCCGAATCGTTAGTCGGCAAGCAGTATTGCTATTTGGCTAAAATCGGTACGCTGAATTATGTGCATTATTGGAGTGCTAACAATAGTTATGGAAATTACATATACAAGTTCGTTCCGCGTCTCATGGATCGCTATGACATCTATATAAGATACAGAAGGTGATGTGTTTTCTGTCTTCGCTTGATATTTGCCTTTTCAAAAAATATAATGGTATGAGTGCGCATCAGAGGCTTCCTTGCACTTGCGGGGGCGGGCTTTTGGGGCATTTGCATAAGGGAAGTGTTGCGGATGCAGGAGAATTTGAATTTCATCGAGAAGATAATCAAGGAAGATCATGACAGCGGAGTTTCCATCAAGACGAGGTTTCCCCCTGAGCCGAACGGCTTTCTTCATCTCGGCCATGTGAAGTCCATAGTGCTGAATTTTTCCATGGCGGAGAAGTATGGCGGAACTTGCAATCTCAGGTTTGACGACACGAATCCGGAAAAGGAAAGCGATGTCTATATAAATTCCATACAAGAGGATGTCAAATGGCTCGGGTTCGATATCCGAAAGCCGCTTTTCGCTTCCGATTATTATGATGTGATGCTGGAATCCGCCATAAAGATGGTGAAGGAAGGCAAGGCCTATGTGGATTCCGCAACTGCCGATGATATAAAGAGTATGCGCGGAACGCTCACCGAGGGCGGTCGGGAAAGCGAAGCGAGAAACAAGAGCGTAGAAGAGAACCTCAGGGAATTCGAGGACATGAAGAATGGGAAATATCCCGAAGGAAGCCGAGTTCTGAGAGCCAAGATCGACATGAGCTCGTCCAATATAAATCTTCGCGACCCCATTCTCTACAGGATAAGGTTCAAGAGCCATCCGAGGACGGGAGACAAATGGTGCATCTATCCGATG
>DMKZ01000037.1 GCA_003454065.1 Spirochaetaceae bacterium | reverse complement strand
CCCTTAAGACGCCAATTATTGCCGGAGCGCCGCCATTTCGCGCTATTTTCGCACGGAAGGGGCATTGCCTGTCAGGTGTTTTCAAAAAGCACTATCCTGATTTTGATCTTGCTTTCGCCTCCGCTTTCCGCATTTGCAAAGGCTTTCAGCTCCAGCGCGCATTTTCCTATGTATTGGTAGAATACCTTGCCATAGGCGTCTGGTCCCGAATCGGGATTTTGCGCCGGCGCAAATGCTCCGGGGCGGCCGTTTTTGAATTTGTTGTTGAGATCAAGCCATATCGGCGTGATTTCAAGCGCATAGCCCTCGCATTCTTCCAATCCGAACAAATCATAAGCCAGCAATTTGCTGCTTTGCGATGTGGGGGATACGGTCAGCGATCGTATTCCGACGGTTTCCATGCGAATGCGGCTTATCTTATTGTGGGGGAGGTAGAACGTTCTCGTGTTTTGTCCGAATTCGCCTTTCAAGTAGGTTTCGGGATAGCTTTGACCGTTCGGGAAGTCTATCGGATGCAAAGAGTCCTCGAATTCCTTCCAATTGCCTTCGTAGTTTTGCTCGCTTGCCTTTTTATTCGATATCGGGTCGGCGCTTTTCAACACTATTCCGGAATCGGCGGAGATCAGGAAAGGCATGGAGCAGAACGCATCGCCTTCCAGACTCGCCGCAACCAGATAAAGCGATGCGGCTTCTCCGCCCGTGGTCCAATGAATCGCATGGCTTTGGCCTTGTGTCATTCCGAATGAATAGGCGGACGCATTATATGACGTATCACCAAGTCGAATCGTTCCTGCGCTCGGATATTTGTCGATAAACGAGATCAGGCTGTCTTGAATCTCCTTTTCCAGAGGCATGGGCGGGTTGCCGATCTCCCCTTTGCTCTTTGACAAATACCATAGCAGAGTTTTGCTGTCATCGTCCGGAACGAGCTTCGCCAATGTGCTTGAGGAGGTTTGCGTTTTAGTGCGGACTTCCTTTTCCTCGAACTCGACGCTTTCGGTTTCTCCTCCGCAAAGCACCCTCCAGCGTCCGAAATATTTTCCGGCATCATCGAACACGTATATGTAGAAATAAAGGTTTCTGCCGTCTTTGACCGTTTGCTTTTTCGTATTGACGCTGATTTTTCTGGAAGCTCCGTCGAAGCTTATGGAGAAGTATTCGTTGCTTTGGGCCAAAATCTCCTTTTGCATATCGCTTGATATTTCCTCCGATATGTCTTCGCTGTTGCTTTGCCTGGTGAAATACGCTTGGAAGCGTCGGCTTTGGTTGCTCGCTGATGACAGGTCTATCGAGTATTCCTTGACGACGTTCGGGTCTTTGACGAATATGGTCTCGGTTTTGATGTCGCTATGTTCGCGTTCTCGTATCGATATGCTGGCGATATCGTCTATCAGCACGGGAACAGTCGCTTCGATTCCCGAGTTTCTGACGCTTATGCTTAATGCTCCCGTTTTGCCTGCCGCATCATCGCCTATTATCAGGCGGGCTTGGGTGTCGGACTCCTTTTCGAAACGCATGATTTCCGGATTTTTCGATAGGAAATCGGTTGTCGGAATCTTGTATTCGCTACCGCTTGTCAGGCTGAAAAGGTAGGTTGAAGCCGATATCAATCTTATAGGTTTCGAAAAGCAATCGTTCGAGCGAAACGAACCGCTGTCGCTTCCTTCGTAATCTATGAGATCGAATGCTTGGCTTATCGAATATTGCGCTTCAAAGGACTTCATCGGCGTCGTGGCGCATATCAGGAATTTATGATCGAACGCCTTATCCAATTTGCTTGTTATTTCGATTTCATGAACGCCCAATGTTCTTATTCTATCCAGAGGAATCGTTATGGTCCTGTCGTCCGATGCGGTGAAGCTTACGCTGTCGCTCTCGAACAGGAATCCGCCTTTGACTTTTTCATCGCCTCTCAGGTGCATGGCTTCGAGCCTGATGAATTTGCCGTTCATCTTGTCGTCTTCTATCGAATAGGCGAGCATTTTCGATTTGGAAAGAAGAGAATCCATATCCCCATCGATATAAGCGATGATTTCCGATCGGTTCGGATAATATTTGTTGAATAGGCCGTATTCGCAGCCTATCGATAGCGCGGACAATATGATAATGAGAATGCGCTTCGGAGAGATCAAGACATTTTGCAAACGCTGTTTTCCTGAAGGCGTGGCGATAAAAGCATCGGCTCGCATTTGGTTAAATGGTGTTTCCATATTGGCATCTCCATTGCTCCATGTATTCATCCATCAATAGCTGGACTTCAGGGTTGTGCTCTGGTTTTCCAAGCTTGCAACCGCCGCAATAATGACGGAGCTGGGAATCCATGTAGCCTTTCTTTCTGCAATACGTTACGATGGAGAATTTGTATTGATCTTCAGTTTTCAGGCACATTTTTGTACTGCATACGACTATGTACATGCTTTTTTCATGCCATCCCATAGTACGTCTTTCCGCTTTCTCGTCTCCGAGATATGCTATGTAGTGCGACACTCCGGAGCTTATAGGGCATAAGGCATAGATGCAGATGCCGAGCGAATATCTTCCCGTATTCTCCCATAATGTATGCTTGTTCGAGTCGTTTATGACCGGAGCGAGGGCTAACAGCGTGATTTCGTGCCTTTCGATGAAAGAGTATGAATTCGGATCCGAGGCGTCTCTGGTTTTAAGCCATATATACTTCGAAATCGAATCGTCCGTATCCTGCTGCGTCGCCTTGACGACTTCGATGATTTCCTCCGGGTCTTCAAGCGGGCTGAAGTCGAGCCTGTCGCTATTGTCGCAGCTCATATCTGAAATGGCATAGCTTACCAGGCACGAATCGTCGGGAGGCGTTATCTTCACTTTTCTTTTATTCGGTTCATCTTGAATATCGTCAGGCGATATCACGGTTGCATGTCCGGCGATTCTAAGGTTAGCCGCATCAATCGCGCCTATGTCGTAAATGCTTTTCCCGTTTTGGACCATCTTCGCTTTGAACAGCACTTTTCTGGTAGCGAATCCGGTGCAATCCGGCTTGTCCAGCAATATGCTCTGGGCGCCTTTACAGACTTTTTTGGATCTTATGCGTGAAAAAGTTTCTCCGTTGTCCTCGGAATAGCAATAATATAGCGTCGATTCGGATTCGGTCAGATTGTTTGCTTGCAAGGCGAAGCGGTGGATTTGAACATCCTCTTCGTAGTGCGAGCCGTCGTAGGCAAGCGAACACGAATAGGCTTGTTTTTCATTCGGTATGACGAAGGTTCTTTCGTCGCCTGCGGCTTTTCCGAGCACGTCGCTGATTCTAAGGCTTATTATGACGCTGCCATAGCTGTCGTTTCCGCATATGTATTCGTTTCGGCTCCATCCGGTTTCCCAGTCGTATTCCGGAATCGATGTCAAAGTGCTGTTTTTGGTTACATCAATACGCAGCCTTATGTTCTCGTACGGGCCGAATTCTTTTGTCGTTCCTGTGGAAGGAATGGTCTCGAGGCGTTCGCAAAGCGGCGGAAGGCTCATCCTTATGGTTTTCACTATCGGGTTTTCGTTCATTTCCCCAAGCATTTGATTTTCTGTCACCACATTGATTATCTCGCTTGCGTCCATCCTTTGCAGCGTGTCGTCTTTTTCAAGCGCGAATCCCATGCCGCTGCTTTCCGTTCTTAGCGCAATATTCCTGCAATATGCTCTTGCCGCATAAGCTCCTTCTTGCGTTATGTCTTGGAAAAAACCGGTGACGAAGCCGTTTTCATAGTATGCGTTCTCCATCTCGGAGTCTGTTTCGGAATCATTCATGTTCAGCATCACTCGGAACTTTCTGTTCAGCAGATCTTTCGAAGGCTTGACAATGAGCCTGTATCCGTTTTTGATAGGCTCCAAGGATATTTCAGGCGGCGGATCCGAAATGAACCTTTCGCGGGGTTTTTCGAGCGAGATTCTAAAAGTCTCATGCTTTTTGCTGCCTGCGCTTATCGTAAGGATTCCGGAATCGCCGAGCCGCCCGCCTGCGAACAGGTAGGCTATTTCGCCTCCGCCGCTTTGCCTGTCGTCGTTTGTAAAGTAAGGTTCGGCCGGACATTCCATATTCAAGCCGCTTTCACTGTCAAGGCGGAAGTCCAATTTGCCGAGCGCCTCAGGGTTTTCGCATAGAAGCGCGTATGTCGAGTTGATTTGAAGGCGCAGATCGTTTTCAAGCTTGTCGGATACTAACGCCTCATCATCAAGTCCGTCCGTGATGTCTCCGATATGGAAAACCGATATGCTTTCAGCGATTGATTTGCTGGAATCTATTGAAAACGAGAACGTGGCCGTTTTGGAATTGGCATGAGCGGAAACGGTGTAATCCGCAAGGCAATCTATCAGATTGAGCCTTATCTTGACCGCGTATTCGTCGATTTCGGCTATTCGAACCCCATTCGAGTTTTTGAAATCCGCCATGTCTATTTGTTCGCCGTCGTCTTTTGAAACCTTGTAATCGATCGAATACCTGCCGGGATTTGCAGATGAAAACAACGAATCGCCCGTCGTTATGCCGAGCATGAGAACGAGAACGTCTTGAGTGCCCGAATCAAGCATGTAAACGTTTCCGGCCGAATCCCCGCCGCTTTCGAACACTTCCGGATTGGCGCAAGTGAAATGCAAATCGGATACGAACATATTGCCGTCTTTGCAGCCCGATAGAATCGCAAGCAGGCATATTGCAGCGGTGATTGCTCCGAAACCGAATTTGAGGGCATCTTCAAGCAGTAGGTTTTTGGAAATGCCTTTGAAAAAACTTTTGAAAAACTTGTTCATATCTATATAACGGCGAAAAAGCGCGATTTGTCCTTGATGCGCTCAAAAAAAATATCGTAGTCGGATTGAAATCGCCATTTGCATTTATTGGGGCATTGTTGTAGAATAATCCAATCATTGCGAAAACACGATTATGATGTTTTCGGTTTTCAGGCGATGTAGCTCAGTTGGTAGAGCATCCGGCTCATATCCGGCAGGTCAGGGGATCGTGGCCCTTCATCGCCAATCAAGCAATAAGGCGGCCTTTTTGTGTCCGCCTTTTTTTTAAGGGCGTCCTTCGGGAATGCCTGAAAGCGGCTGATTGTTCATGGCGGGTTAGCTCAGTGGGAGAGCGGGTGCCTTACACGCACTTGGTCGGGGGTTCAAATCCCTCATCCGTCATATATGGGTGCTTTGGCAGGTCTCTGCGGAGCGCCTTATGATCAGCATTGGGAATGCTCTGATGAAACATAAGTCAATCTTTTTTCTTGTTTTTTCCGTTCTGTTTGCTTTGCCTTGCGTATCATATTCGCAGGAAGGAGGCGAGTCGCACGATGAAGCTTTGAGCTCGGCTTCCGTTTTGGAGTTGATTTCCGAAGAGCCGGTTTCCTCTGAAGGCTCTGCTCGTTCGGATAATGCTGCCGTTTCCGATGTCGCAGTCGGGCAGGATGGAACTGTTCCTGCGCGTGATGATGCTGCCGATGACGTTGCTTCCGTAAGAGGCGCTGTCGATTCCAGCATTGCCTCCGATGATGATCCTGCCGCATCTTCCGGTGTTTCCGCTGATGCGGAAGATAGTCAGGAAGGAGGGTTGTATCCGGAAATCACTTCTCAGAACGAATGGTATTTGGGCAGAAAAATCGCCAGCCATAAGATAACAGGCGTCAGAATCAGCCACAGGGGGAAAGTGGAGTCGATTTTCAGAAGCTACAGGAACAAGGTCTTCACATACGAATTGCTGTCCAATTTGCAAAGGGATCTTTATGCGACCGGATATTTCGAATCGTTCAACCCCCAAGTGGATATCGACAGGAACAAGGATCTGACTCTGATATTCGATTTCACCGAGATACCCGTGATACGAAGCATATCGTTCATAGCGGAAACAATCACAGACAAGCTTTCCTATTCGAATGAGGAATTGAGAAGGAAAACCGGCTTGCTCATAGGAGATAGCAGAACGAAAAAGGAGATCGAGGCTACCGCTCGCCTCGTCAGGGACTTCTATGTCGAGGAAAGTCGTCCGGACACGCTCGTGTCGATAGGTCTTTTCAAGGATAATCAAGCCGACGAATACAATATTGTCTATACGATAACCGAAGGGGCGGAGAAAAGAGTCGGGCAAATCGTGTTCGATGGGAACGACAATGTTCCGTCGCAGACATTGCTCAGGAACATGGAAACGACAATATCATCATCGAAACGGAACGGGCATTACCTTGAAAAGAATTTCAAGGAAGACATAAGGAAGCTTTCGGATTATTACAGGCGCAACGGCTATAAGGATGTGGAGATTACAGGTCCGGCATCCGAGCCCGTCTATATCGGCAGGGACGATGGCGTGCAGTACGTCAGGCTCACGTACACGATCAAAGAAGGTCGCCAATGGAAATACGGGAAAGTGTCGATATCGGGGAATACGGTTTTCGACGATAAAAGCATAGCTTCCATGCTTTCGTTCAAGGAAGGGGAAATATTCGATTACGAAAAAAGCAGGGCGGATGCCGATTCCATACTTTCGGACTATTACAACGAGGGCTACATATACGCTACCATTGCCCTTGAGACCACCGAGAACGAGGAATCGCAAAGCGTCGATTTGAACATGGTATTCAACGAGGAAAGCCAATGCTACATAGAAAAGGTGATGATCGAAGGCGCTGAGAGCACCGATAAGCAGGTGTTCCTGAGGGAGCTAAGCTTCAAGGAAGGGGATGTGTTCTCGCGTGAAAAGGTGCAGCAGAGCTTTCAGAACATCTATAACACCGGCTTGATAAAGGACATGACGTACAATCTCAACGCCGGAACCGATAAGCATCATCTCGTGCTCGAGCTCATAATTGAGGAAGCTCAGGCGATGGATCTGACTTTCGGAATGACTTTCGGCGGAACGGAGGGCGGATTCCCGCTTTCGTTCACCACATCGTTCAACAATAAGAATTTCCTCGGCAAGGCCAATACGCTTTCCGCCGGCATAAACGTCACCACTGACTATCAGGCGGTGAACTTCTCGCTCGGGTCGCCTTGGTTCAAGAACATCAGATGGAGCAACTCGTTCAACTTGTCTTTCGAACGCAGCGTGAAGGGAAGCGCCTTGCAAAGAAATCCTGATTCCGATTTTCAAATAGGCAGGAACAACGCTTTCCCGTTGGGATATTCCAGCTACAATGATTTCGAGGCCTATGATGAAGCCGTACCTTCGTTGAGATATCTGATGAAATACGATATGTACAGGTTTTCGTTCGGCTACAACACGGGCTATTCATGGGTGACGAAATACGGCAGGATGTCCGTTTCCGGCGGCTTGTCGATCGGATTGAATCGCGCTTCATACGACGAGAACGAATACATGCCGTTCGAATACCTCATCGAGCAATACAGACAGGCATGGAGATTTTCCAACAGACTCTATTTCGGAATCACATGGGACGGCAGGGATTTCATCGAGAATACGACGAAAGGCTATATGGTGTCTCAGAACTTCGTATATGCAGGAGGCATTCTCGGCGGGCTTTCCAACTACATAAGAAGCGTAACGACGCTGTCGGGGTATCTCATGCTTTTGAAAACCAGCGAAGGCATCAGACCGACTGCGCTTGTCGGCTCATACACCACATCCGTTTCGCTTATGCTTCCGCAATTCTACGGTACGGAGCTCGATGGTGATGATACGAGCTGGAGATGGCACGATCCCAAATTGGGCGCGACCAGATCAGAAATGCTTTATATCGACGGGATGAGAGTTGCCAGGGGTCATAAGACCGTCTATGACATATCGTTCATGTGGGACAATATATTGGAGCTTTCCTACCCTTTGGTGAACGGCATAGTGAACGCCGAGGTCTTCACTTCCATGACCGCAGTGTCCAAGCAGCTCGAGAACTTGTCTTCCAATCTGATGTGGTATGGCGCCGTCGGCATGGGAGTCAAGCTCAAGATATCGGGATTCCCCCTCGGCGTATATCTTGTCGGCGATTACAAGATCAAAGACGGCTCGGTGTCGTGGGTCGATGGCGGATTGTTCAACTACATACATCCGGTCATAGCGATTTCCACTTCTTTGATATAAGTGCGCTTTTAAAAACCCCAAAGTCCGAATCTGTCAGATGGCCTCTTCCGAGATGAAAAATCGGCGGAAAGACCCGAAATACGGCATGTATTCCTGCTTTTTCCATCGGTTTTTCATCTCGAAAAACCACAGGCATCTTCAAACAGCGGCTTTTTTAGAAGCGACCTAAATCGACATGAGCCTCCGGCAACCCATTGCGAATCCGTCCGACGCCGGAGCGGGAAGGGAAAGCGCTTTCATTGCTTGCGAAATGGCTTTCTCCAGTCTCTTAGTGCCTTCGTCCGGGCTCGCTCTCCTTCGGGCTTTTGTGGCGTCTCCGCCGCGAGCCCTTGCGATGCAAGGCCTCGCCGTGCGACCGCGCCTCAGGCTATGCTCGTACCGTCCGCAGGTGCTCGCCATCGCATGAAACCGACTGAAGTCTTCGGAAGCCTAAGCGAGCGGATGCGGGATGAGAAACCCATCATGCAGATTCCGAGCCAGCCGAGACAATACTTTGTGTATGGCTCGGCGCTCGGAAGCG
>DMKZ01000023.1 GCA_003454065.1 Spirochaetaceae bacterium | reverse complement strand
GCTAGGCAGATTTGAACTGCCGACCCCTTGGTCCCGAACCAAGTGCGCTAGCCACTGCGCTATAGCCCGAAATACCTTTCTATTCTAATGAAAAGCACTTAATATTGCAAATTTTGCCTTTTTTTTGTAGTCTAAGATGTTGCAATGAAAAGGAATTTTGAAAGAGCCTCCATATTGTTCCTTCTGCTCGTATTTTTGGCCATTGAAGCCGCATTCGCAGACAACATAACATTCTCATCCGGAAACACTTCCATGCAAATGAAGGGCGACAACAGAATCGTGCGCCTTTCCGAAGGCGCGAACATAAATACGGGCGATGTGGAAATCAAAGCACAGACCGTCACCATCACGGGAAAGGACTATTCTAACCTCGAATGCGACGGAAACGTATCCATAAACGATTTCAAGCACAGGATAACGATATACTCCACTTCCCTGATTTACAACAGAAACACGCAAAGCATCGTCGTGGATGGATGGATAGAGCTCCAGGACTTGAACAACGAAGTTGCCGCTTCCGCCGCATGGCTTGACTTCAACATGGACGAAGGCATACTTAAAATGCAAATAAGAGCCAAAATCATAAAGAAAACCGAAAAAGGCCCTATGATATGCAGGGCGGACAACATCATATTCAATAGGGACAACAACACCTTGCTGCTAAGCGGAAATTCAAGCGTCAACTGGGATGGCAACAGCTATAATGCGAACAACATCCAAGTCGATTTGAAAACCGAGGAAATAAAAATGGTCGGTGAAATCAAGGGGAACATCAAAGGGTGATGATTCCACCGGCAATCCGAACGCGCCAATCCCGAACATGATATTGAATAAAGTATGATCAATATGAAAAACACGCTCATGCGATTTGTTGGCAAAATCAAATCGCTTATCTCGCCCAAAAGAAAGGCGATCCCCAAAATAGAATATGATCCTCAGGCAGAGTCAAGCGAAAACACCCCATCCGTTCCGTTAAAGCCTGAAAAACCGAAGAAAAAGTTCATCTTGTCGTTCGACGGCGGCGGGAACAAGACCATAATCGAAGTCATGGTTTTGAAAAAAATCGAGGCCGTATTGAAGGAATTCGATGCTGATGCGACTCTTCAATCCGCATTCGACCTGTTTGCCGGAACCAGCGCTGGCGGATTGAACGCCTTGATTCTCGCTTACGACAAGAACAGCACGTGGGCCGACTTGAAGAAAATGTCGGTTCTCAAAGCGGAAACCATCTTCACCAAGAGCAAAAAACCGTTCTACAAGATGATGAGCAACAAGTATTCGAGCAGCGGATTATGCGAAGTCCTCAGCGAAATCTTTAAGGACGACAAGCTCGAGAAGGCGTCCTGCCCCTTTCTGGTCATGGCCTTTGACACAAGAACGCTCAAGCCAGTGATGATCAGCAACACAAACGAATTCAAGGACATCTCATTCGTAGAAGCAGGAACGGCGACCACTGCGGCGCCGGTGTATTTCAGTCCTTTGCGCCTGAACCACGAAGGCACGGCATACAACCTGATAGACGGAGGCATAACAGCCAACAATCCGTCCCTATTCGCCTACAAAGCGGCCAGGAAACTATTCGAGGATGCTGACGAATACCATGTGATCTCCCTCGGCTCATACAAGAATCCGGAGCATTTCGACAACACCGACGGAACATTCTCATGGATCGACATAACCAAAGGATACGGCTTGCCGATACAAAAAGTCTATCACATAGCCGGAGAAGAGACGGCAAGCGAAATCATGAATGCGATAAGAGACGTGCGGTATTTGAGAATTGAAAACCGACGCGGCCAATACAGCGACATTTTTCGCGTTGACAGCACATCGGAGCATGACACGATACGCCTTATGGAAATCGGCGAGCAAATAGCCGACGAATATGAGGACAAAATACGGGATTTCTTGAAAGAAAGGTTTTCGTAAAAACCCCGAGGGTTTTCAGAAGCGCCCTAAAGCCTACTCTAAACCAACCTGCAGCTTTGAACGCACGGGAAGCGAGTGATTTCCTCAAACACCTCGTCGTTGTCGTCGATGCTGTATGAGGTCTTGTATTCCTTTTCATTCCTGCCGCTTCCAACAACCAACGTCACCTTGACTCCGCCGGATTGAACCTTCAAAAAGTCCTTTAGCATCACAAGCGAATCCTTGTCCTGCGTGTTCTCGAGCACGACCCGACAGACATTCACCTTGGCTTCCTGAAGACTATCTATGTCCTTCAGGCTCTTGAATATCAAAGACGTCCTATCGCCATCGTCCTTTTTGGTAATCTCCAAACAATAGATTCCCATCTCGCTCACCAGCCCTTTTATTCCTCTTTCGGGGCTATCCCAATCCCTGGACCAAACCATCAGTTCGGCAGAGGACGTGTAGTCGCTGATATTGAGCTTTCCCATCAGCTTTCCCGTTTTCGTGGACATTTCCGTCACCTTCGTCACAATGCAAATCAAATTGAACGTCGTGCCATCGGGCATAGGCCCTTTGGCATCCGCCAGCGTATAGCGTATGCATCTGCTGATCTGGTTCTTATATTCGTCGAGCGGATGCCCTGAAACGTAAGTGCCCAGAATGTCCCACTCCTTTCTGAGCTTTTCCTGCTTTGTCCACATCTCCGGAGGTTCAAGGTATTTGAATCCGAGAATCTCCTTGTTCTCTTCGGAATCATCGAGCATGAACAGCGAATCGGTAACGGCGTACTCGCCTTTCTTGCCCGTCTCCTTCTCGATGTAAGTGCAAGCCCTCTTATAGTTGTATTCCATAGTCTCGCGAGGCAGACCCAAGCTATCCATCGCCCCGCCCTCTATCAAACTCATGACAATCCTCTGGTTCGTGGTCTTGCTATCGAGGCGCGTCAGGAAATCCACAAGGTCCGTATATTTGCCTCCCTTGCGCCTTTCCTCGATTATGTTATCGACGAATTTCTCACCGACATTCTTCAAGCCGCTCAGACCGTAGATTATCTTGCCATCGGAGACGGAAAATGTCTTTTCGGAAATATTGACATCGGCGGCCAGAATCTCTATGCCCATCTCCCTCGTGCTCATAAGAGTTTCAGGAAGCTTGTCAGGGTTTGCATCCTTCGCCGCCATGAGCAAGTTCGCCGCCATAAACTCCACGGGATAGTGCGCCTTCAGATAGCCTGCCTGATATGCAAGAAACGCATATCCGACCGCATGGCTCTTATTGAACCCGTACCCTGCGAAAGGTTCAAGCAAATCGAACAGCCTCTCCGCGTCTTCCTTTTTCCTGTCCTTGTCCCTCACCGCACATTCTATGAACTCTTTCCTTGCGCCTTCGAGCTTTTCCTTCTGCTTCTTGCCCATTATTTTCCTGAGTATGTCCGCCTTTCCGTTGGAATAGCCGGCGAACACGGAGGAAATGCGCATGACCTGCTCCTGATAGACTATGACGCCGAACGTCTCTTTCAGAACCTCCTCAAGTTCGGGAAAAGGGTATTTTATCTTCTTCTCGTCGCTTTTCGACTCTATGTATTGCGGAATATTCGCCATAGGCCCCGGCCTGTAAAGGGCGTTCAAGGCGGCGAGTTCCTTTATGTTTCTAGGCTTGGCGCCTTTGAGAATAGACCTCATTCCGCTGCTTTCAAATTGGAACACGCAAGCGGTATCGCCCCTGCTGAAAAGCGCTACGGCAGCCTCATCGCCGTCCTGGATTTTCTCCAAATCGAAATCCGGCTTCCGCAGCCTGACGAAATCAACGGCATGGGCAAGCAGCGTCAATGTCTTCAACCCCAAAAAGTCCATCTTGACCAATCCGCATTCCTCTATCTGCGTCATCGGGTATTGCGTTGCCGTCAATCCGCTCTTGATATCATAATACAACGGAACATAGTTGAACAATTCGGTTTCGCCTATCACAACCCCAGCTGCATGAAGCGAAACGTTCCTGACCATCCCTTCGAGTTTGGGAACTATCTCGAAAAGCTTTTCATATTCGGGTCCTTTGTCTCTGAATTTTAAGAAGTCCTCGTTTTTAGCGTATTTGCTTCCGTCTTTCCTGGTGTGACCATTGAGCAACCACTCGAACTCAAGATCTAAGTCATCGATTATTATCTTCTTCATCGCGTTGACTTCATAAAGCGGAATATCGAGGACCCGAGCCACATCCGTAATGCATTGCTTGGCTTTAAGCGTACCGAAAGTGCAAATCTGCCCGACCTTATCGCTACCGTATTTTTCCGTTACGTAATCAATCACCTGCTGGCGCTTGTCTGCGCAGAAATCTATATCGAAATCAGGTAAGCTGATCCTGTCCTTATTCAAAAACCTTTCGAACATCAAGCCGTATTTCATCGGATCTATGTCAGTTATTCCCAAACAATATGCAACAATGCTCCCCGCTCCGCTTCCACGGCCCGGCCCGACCGGAACGCCATGGGTCTTCGCCCAATGAACATAATCCCAGACGATCAGAAAATACCCCGGGAACTTCGTTTCGTTTATAACTGAAAGCTCGTAATCCAATCGCTCCTGATATTCCGCAGGCGGATTTCCATATCGTTCCTTCAACCCCTCATTAGCAATATGGGAAAGATAATCCATATTGTCCTTAAACCCTTTTGGAATATCGAAAACAGGCAGCCTCGGACCCGGGTATTTTATTTCAAGCTGGCAAATCTCATCGACCAATGCGGAATTATCCACTACCTCCGGAATATCCGAAAAAAGCAAGCGCATCTCTTCGGGCGTCTTCAAATAAAATGAATCCCCGAAAAACTTGAAGCGCTTGGGGTCCTTTATGGTCTTGCCAGTTCCTATGCTAACCAGAACATCCTGCGCCTCCGCATCGGCGCGATCGACATAATGCGCGTCGTTCGTAGCTACAAGCGGTATTCCAAGCTCCTTGGAAAGCCGAATCAGCTCCTTATTGACCGTTTTTTCGATAATAATGCTTTCGTATTCGTCGGAATTCGGATCGTATTCGGAAAGCCTATCGTAAAAATCGTTGAAATGTCGCTGGATTTCCAGAAAATAATTTCCCTTCCCGTAAAGGTTCTCATACCACCTGCATGTTTCACGCACCCCTTCGAGCAAATCCTTTTTCTTCGCCGCGAAGTTCTTGTATATAAGCCTCGGAATCTCGCCGGCGATACAAGCGGACATGCATGCTATCCCCTCGTGATACTTCTCCAACAGGCTTTTATCCACCCTCGGTTTCATATAGAAGCCTTTCGTATATGCAATCGAGGCGAGCTTTAGCAGATTTCGAAACCCTTCATCGTTCCGAGCAAGCAAAATCAAGTGATTCCTGACATTATTGGTGTTGTCTTTAATCGAGATGTCGTTCTCCGCAACATAAAACTCGCAGCCGACAATCGGCTTGATTCCCTCTTTCCTGCAAACATGGTAGAATTCATACGATCCGAACATATTCCCGTGATCGGTAATGGCAAGGCTCGTCATTCCGAACTCCTTGCACTTCGCAACATAATCCTTGATTCTCCCAGCGCCGTCAAGAATCGAATAGTCAGTATGAACATGCAAATGGGTGAAATTCGCCATAATATTGGAGAATTATACCTTTTCCAGCGGTTTTTTTAAAGGTTGCTTACTGCAGCGCTTCCGGCTTTACTTTCACAGGGTGTCTGATTATGGTCTTGAGCTTGTCTTCAGCGGTTTTCCTTGGGTCTGAAAGATATATCTCGTGGTGATGACGAACGTTCGAAAAATCATTCTCGTATCCGTTTGCCGATAAGAACTCGTTCATTTTTTCGACTGTCGCAGGTTCATCATCGAACGATCCGATATGCATGACCTGAACGCATAAGCCTTCTTTCAGTGTCAGAAACTCAGCCTTGAAGCAATCGACTCCCTTCTTCCGGTTTGCTTCTCCGATAGCCCACTTGAATTCGCTTTCATCGACGAAATCAGGAAGCCTTATCACCGAAATCCATTCAAGTCTTTCCTTATGGGAATAATCGATGTCGCAAATGCCCTCCTGCCACCAAAAGCCCTCTAGCGGAGGAATGACATAGTCGAAAATAGCCGTTCATCGCATGGTCCGTCTTCTTGCTCATTTTCACAATATATGAAACAGCATATAGAGTCTTGATCGCCTTCTGGTACTCTCCGCCTTTCTCATTCGGATTACCGCGACCGCGAACGGCTACATAGTTCATTTCAGGAATCCGAACAATTTGCGGTTTGGCGGGCGACAGATAAAATTCCTTGTATTCCTTTTTGAAATCAAACGGCATATTGCTCCTCCGATGCCACTGGTCGAGACGCAACGAAGGCCGCTTCGAAACCTTTTTCAAAATGATGTGAAGCTATTTCGTCATAGGGCGTTTTATGAGGAAACCGTCAGTACTTCGCGTATTGAACGTATTTACGAACAAGACGCCGTAATGCAAAAGAGCGATTAGCATGAAAGAAAACGGTTTCGAAGCGACCTTTAAAAAAGAAGGTGCCGAGCGGATTCGAACCGCTGAACGATGGTTTTGCAGACCACGCCCTTAGGCCTCTTGGGTACAGCACCAGACGAAGCAAACCCGACCTGTGCCAAAATGGAATCAATAGGAGGCAACCAATGAAAACGACAAAAGAAACACCAGGCAGACTTGCTCCTGACATATAAATATATCGAAATCCGATAAAAAAGCAAATTTAGGGCGAGCGTCAATCATTTGTTCCGCCGCCATGGAATTTCCGAGGTTTTTCAAAACTAATTTCAAGATGTTGCGAAGCCTATTCCGGCGCAAGGCGTTCCGCTTTCCACACCAGCCAACTCGCCTGAAATAAACATTCAGTATTCTGTGGGGTTTTTTCCATGACGGTCGATTTGGAAATATCCGATCTCCATGCTATCGTCTTCCGTCGCGACGGAAATAGCTGAACCGCCGACCACTCCGGAGCGCTCTTCGCAAAAATACTTTTCGGAATGCTCTCGCTCGTATAACCTCCTTATCGCTTTAAGAGCGTTATTTTAGCAACCTGTTCTCCTTTGGTCAAACCCAAGAATTGACAAAAAAAAGCGAGCATAGTATCATCTAAAAACTATTTCGGGCCTATAGCGCAGTTGGTTAGAGCAACA
>DMKZ01000076.1 GCA_003454065.1 Spirochaetaceae bacterium | reverse complement strand
GCTTGTTGTCTCCACACTGTTCTTCAACAAGAAAAAAACGAAGGAGAACAAAAACCGAGACAATTAAAACGCCCCTTGAAAAAATACGAAATCGTTGTATAATTGCAAGGACAATGGGGCGGATGATTGCTGGCGCATTGTCGCTTTTCCTTTTTGCGGTTTCGTGCGTTTCCACAAGATATGAAGTCGATTATTCCAAATCAACATCGGTGTCTTTTGATGCGGATTTGGCTAAAGGGCATATCTGGGAATGCATTATAGAAGGGGAAAACAGGGAGCGTGCCGAGCTTATAGCAGCGGATTATCTGAACATAGGCGAAGGTGCGGATGTGACAGGGAAATACGTTTTCCATATCGTTCCGCTTAAGGAAGGCGCGGTTTCGATTCGATATGTCTGCAGGAACTTTTTGAAAAATGAGATCCTGAAGGACGTGACGGTCGGTTATGCGGCGGTGGAGCGATTCGGAAGGCTCGTGCTGGAGGAGATGTGATGCATAGGTTCCGAATGAGTTCGGAATCTAGGGGATTATACTATGAGGAATCTGATCTTAGGCGGATATTCGTGCATATCGGACATCAAGGATGCCAGCCGGCTGACGGCGTTTGCGGATAACTGTCTGGCGCCTCTGCTGCAATATCTCTATAAGAACGCTCATTTCGAATTCACATTGTATATATCAGGCGAGGAAATGGATTGGATAGATGCCAATCGCCCTGCCATGCAGAAACTCATATCGAGATTGATAAAGAGGAAGTCCGTTTCGCTTCTCATATCTTCGAGGAATCACAGCTTCATGCCCATATCCACTTCGCAGGATATAGCCGATCAAGTGGAGCGGATGAGGGTTCAGACAAGGAAATACTATAAGAGCAAATGCCGCGGTTTCTTTGCTTTCGCTGGCTTTTGGTCGCCAGAGCTGATTGCAAAGCTTATTAAAAGCGATGTTGCTTATTCCGTTGTTCCGACATTCGTCAAGGACGGTTTCCCCGCAGGTCCGTTTTTCATGAGCGAGCATGGCAAAAGATTCGTGATATACCCTTCGGACTTCTATCTTGCGGATAAAGTCAGGGAATATTGCGAAAACCTCTCTGATTTCGACAGGCTGAAATCCGACACGGAGAGATTCGCGGCAAGATCCGATAAGGACAAGAACGTTTCGTTCTTTTTGGATTTCGATTCCATCATGTCCGCGGGGAAGAGCCCGTTTTTCATCATTGACATGATTTTCAACGCATTCAGGGATAGCGGCTTCAGATTTTCGAATACGGATGATGACATTTCGTTCAAGAAAATGGATTATCTTTGCAGCGGATCGTATTTGTTCGGAAACGATTTTTTGGGAAGGCTGTTCAAGACGGATGATACTTTCGATAAGATTGCCATGATCAGCTATGCCTCTTCGCTTTGCGCCGATAAGATGATTGCGAAAAAGGATAGGGAGACGCTGAAATCGCTGTCTATGCCTTTGTCGTATGGCGGACAATTCGTTAAGGGATACGATGCGCCTGAGAGGTATAGGGAAGTGGTTTTAGAGTTCTTATCCGGACTCAATTCAAGCAATATAAGGATTCCTGAGATTCTCGAATTGGATTTCATGGGATTGATGGTGATAAGAAAGAAAGGGTATTTGGCATTCCTCGATATCGATCAGGGGTGTGTGAGAAGGGTTCTTAGCGCTAAGAATGCGCATGATATATGCTTTGCCGCACCGTCATTCAGGGATGTGGTGCAGGATAGCAGAAAAGGACGCAGTCTAGCCAAATACGGAAGCTATCGTTTGAGCGAAGTGTCGGACGGCAGAATCACACTCGTCTATCAGAACGATTCGCTGGATTATAGCGTCAAAAAGACGTTTTCATTTTCCGAAGGCAATCTGTCCTGCGATGTGACGCTGACCAACATCGCCATGAGATCCATTTCGTTTTCATTTGCGCAATTTTTCTATTTCGGAAATGGTTTCGATGTCAAGGCGGAGGGCAAGCAGTCCGGTGATTTCGCTTTGCCTCTGTCAAGCGCTCAGCCATCGGGATTCCTCGATTCAGATAGCTTTTCCAAGACGCGCCAGAACGATTGCCTTTCAGCGCTTGATCCCTCCGGAATGTATATGCCGTACTATGATGTTTCGCTGTCTTCGGACGAAGTTGTCGATTTCAGATACTCCGTAAACGTTCCGCGTTTTTTTGCCAAAGAAAAAAAAACGGCGGAAGCAATAGCTAACGAGAATTGAAATGAACGATGGGTTTTTCAAGTCGGCTAAGAGCGTCCTTGCTTACGATGGCAAAGCGGCAATCGTCAAAGTTTCAGGCTCGAAAGGATCCACCCCCGGCAAGAAAGGCCATGTCATGCTTATCCGCGAAAACGGCATGACCATAGGAACCGTAGGCGGAGGCAGGCTAGAAGTCCATTGCGTTGAAGCCGGCAAGAAAGTCATTGCTGAAAGAAAAGGGTTCAAGGAGGCATTGAAGCTCGATGTCAAGGGCGAGTTCGATTTGGAGATGGCTTGTTCGGGCGAAATAGAACTTGAATATGAATTCTTTGAGAATTCCAAAGGTGATGTCGAAAAGCTCAAGGTTTTCGTCGGCGCGGACTTGCCCTCTCCGCGTCTTATCATAATCGGAGCAGGTCATGTCTCCCAATCCCTCGGACCTATTATGAAAGCGGCAGGGTTCGAGATAGCGATTGCAGATGATAGGCCCGAATTCGCAAATCACGAAGTTCATCCGGAGGCAAGTGAATGCATTGTCACGGAATATGCCAGCATCGGAAAGGTCATGAAATTCAAAAAGGACGATTATGTCGCCATAATGACGCAAGGGCACAAAGGGGACATAGATGCTCTCCTGGCGTGCGCTGGAACTCCTGATTTGAAATACATAGGCTTGATTGGAAGCTCCACCAAAGTGACGCTTGCGTTTTCCAAGCTTCGCGAGGCCGGCATTCCGGAAGATAAGATCAATTCCATTTACGCTCCCATAGGCATAAAGAACGGCGGTCGCAGCGCGCAGGAAATCGCCATTTCGATTGCGTGTCAGATAATCGGCGTCAGATACGGATATTATTGAAGGGCGCTTCTAAAAACCTCAGA
>DMKZ01000136.1 GCA_003454065.1 Spirochaetaceae bacterium | reverse complement strand
ACAGCGATTTCCTTGGCAGGGGCTTCGATTATGTGAATGGCAGCCTCGACGATCCGATTTCCTATGTCAAGAACAGGGTGATCGACATGGTGGCGCTTAGGAACAAGTTCAAATATACCGCGCAAAAAATCAAGTTGAACAGTACGACTCAATATACGGTTACCGGGGATAACAAGGAGGAGTTCATAAACGATGTCCTGAACAAGGAAGGAAAGGCAACTGATTTTAACATGAACACCGAATTCTACGGCGCGAAGCTGAAAATGGATTTCAAGAATCATTTTTCCAACGAACAGAAGAACACAAACGGCGCGACTACGAAGAATTTCTATTCCAAATACAAAGGCAGAATCTACAGGCAGAGGCATTTCATCCACAGATGTTACACGACTCCCGAATATCTGAGCGATTGCTTGATGACGGATTTCAAAGCCAATATAAACGACAGTTCGGTGTCGCCGGAGACGATATTCGAAAAATACGGAACCCATGTCCTGATGGATGTTTATCTTGGCGCTGCGGTCTATTTCAACCTGACGGGTTCGTATGATACGACGACGACTTCGAAGAATGTCATCAGCGAGACGAATCAGAAGTATGTCGTATATGAAAGCCAGTCGAAGCTCAATTCCGATTACACGAGGACCAGCACCATATCCAATATCCATGTTGAAGGAAACTATTTGGGAGGGCCGGCAGCCGAGATTCCGATATGGATAGAAGGCAGCAAAGGCGGCGGCTTGGTTGGCGACATATCGGCATGGGCTCTTGGCATCAATGATTCCAATATGACTCTTATCGAGACGCCGTACTGCTTGAGCAGGGAGGATGAATCAACCGGCATTTGGAATTTCGCAACTAGCGCTGAAAGAAAGAAGGAAATCAAAAAGGCGTATTTGAGGATGTGCAACGCCGCATTAGCCGAACTGCTATCCGGAACGGTCAGATATAAGGACGATGGCTTGTATGTGAAGCATTTCGGTTTCGTGACGATATGCAATCCTAATTATCCCAAAAGCTCGATAGATGGAGAATCCAGTGTCGTTGGAAACGATGGGTACATATATCTGGAGAATCCCGGAACGGCCGGTGAGGGCTTCAAGGATTTCCCTGAGAATATGCTTCTTAATCTGGCATACAATCAATTGCAAAAAATAGACAAGACAGTCACCAAAGACCAGATAGAGTTCTTTCGCACACCCGGATCTTCGAAGCTGTTCAAGATAGTGGACGCGAGGCGGAGTATCTATTCCGATCCGTATGATTACAAAGAGGGTTCGGACACCTACTCCGTACGTCTTAGTTCGTTGAGATACAAGCATTCCAAGGCAAGGGGATATGATTCGATACCGGATGCTGACGGGCAGAAAGGGTATGTATTCTATTATCCCTATCAGGTTCTCACGTCTGATTCTGACGAAGCGCTTACAGGCATAATAACTTCGACATCCTGCCAGTCTGAAGATGCCAATACGAATGTGTTGGGCGAAACGTTAAAGCGGAGTGAGAAAAACTACATGTTCAGCAAGAACGATAAATTGAA
Organism: Spirochaetaceae bacterium; assembly: GCA_003454065.1. The sequence continues at coordinate 9,608 of DMKZ01000136.1, read as the reverse complement.
GGAAGCGTGTTATGATTATGGTCAGCCACCTTCCGGAAGCGACTGGGATGCATTGAATAAGCATGCTAAAGCCGGTTCATGGACGCTTGTCACCGACCGCTATTTCAACACCATAAGGCAGGGAGATGGAAGGAATGCCATAAATTACTCGCTGTCGCTTGATAAAGCCAAGAAAAAGGCAGGCAGAGGTGATATTCTGGAGAATCCGATATACTTAGGGGATTTTGGGCATGTATGGTGCGATCAGACTGTTGCAGAAAGTAGGTATAAAGATGTTCGTGAGCCTACTATATACACGATTTCTCTTTCCGATACCGGTTTCAAGTGCTACGATCATATGTTTCCAGAGGATAATCGAAAAAATGTCTTCGAGTCTTTCTTCAGGGTTAAGAATACCGACAGAGCCAAGTACGGAGAAAGCGTTAGCACTACATTTGGGGATTCTCAAAATAGATTCATGCTTGCCAGACATAGGGACCCTAACGATAATCTCTTAAACCAAAAGTGCGATGGTTATCAGTTCGATTCGACATACTTGGATTCTTATACCGGACAGCCCTCTCTGTTTGACGGCAATTTGTTCAATTCCTTTTATCCTGATAGGTTTCCGTTTTCAGGAAGTTCCCGAATACAGCCTGCTTTGGTCTATACGAGCAGGACAATGGATGAGCAAGGCAATACGAGGGAACTCGATAAGGCACGGCCTATAAAAGCGATTGCTTTTATGCTTTGCAAGAACAATGACAATCCGGATGCTTTGGATCAGGCGCTGACGACTGCTGGCGACACGAAGGATGCGGATTGGGAGCTGACCGAATATCCGGTGGGTGCAGGCGAATGGGAAATCATGCGTGGTGACATTCATTGGAACACAAGCAAGAGGGTGTATGCTCCTCGGCCGTATAGCGATTCATTCTACGGATATGCGAAAGACTTTCAGAATGCATACGATGTCATGCGTAGGGCAGGGTATCACGGAGGCTGTCTCTCCGACAACCTCGCTTCTTTCAGAGTCGAATACGGACCGATTCTTTTCAATCAGATTGAAGACAGTTCGAGTACTCGTGCCGCGAAGATCGCTGATGGCGAATTCAATAATTATTTTACGAAATACACAAGCGAACCTGTTTTAATACCAAGTGGGTCCAACTTGATTAGTGTGTCGGAGACTGTCATAGAAGGCAGCACTGATACGAACCCAAAAACGAAGCCTGCTGATACGAGAGACAACCGTCTTAACGAGGATCATTCGAGCTATAGGATTTCTTCCGGCGGACCAGTCAATTCCTACAAGATCGATTTCAGCGTTTGCGATATGGATCGTCATGACATGTATATAATATTCAGAAGGTGATGCTAGTTATTGGCAGAAAATTATAGAGCATTGTTAAATGTATCGTATGAGGTGTGGGTAGTTATGCGCAAATGCATTATTTTGGCTTTATTGCTGCCATCGTTTGTTTTTTCGTGCAAGTCGAATGCCAAAGTTGCCGTGGTGTCTATAGATCCTCCGCAAAGGACGGTTCTCTATTTGGGCGGTGATGTTTTCAATTCCATTCAGCTTTCCGCTACGATCGATTCTCCCGATGGGAACGACAAGCCGCTTGTCTGGAGCGCTCAGAATCCCGATATAGTGGAGGTGAATCAGGTCACGGGCGTGGCAAAGGCCAAGAAGCTTGGAAAAACAATCGTGAGCGTCAACTTCGCATCTGCCGGAAACATGTCTCCTATCAATATGCCGGATCCTTTTTCGGCCGTGCGACTCAATGCGAAATCCGATGATATTCCCGCTAATTCCATACTTCTGACGGTTGCTGCCAGGTTGAGCACGCGCTCCAGTGAAACTGCCGGTTCGTCATCCGGATCAGGCGAAGGGGAAAACGCTTCGTCTTCCGGCGCTGATGGCGGAAGTTCCTCAAGTGATTCCGAAGTCGTATTGAACATCGCCGAATATATCCCCGATAAAGAAAAGAAGGACGCTGCCGCCTCCGATTACAAGTGGTCTTTCGAGCCTGCTGGCGTTTTGGAAATCGATGATACAGGTGCTATTCGCGTCGTGGATCCGGAATATGTGGGCACTGTGAATGTGGTGGGTGAGCCGCGTGCCTTTGCTGACGAGACTGCAATCGATTTCGATATAGAGGTCGGAAGACTTGCCGAAAAAATCGAAATGAACGTTTCGCAGATGAAGCTGGCCGTAGGAGGGGAAGCCGAATTGATCGCATCCGTGCTTCCTGCCGATTCCACCAGAAAATCCGTAAAATGGTTTTCATCGGACAGCGATAGCGTTGCGGTCGCGCCCAAGGGACCCGGCGCAGAATCGCAGAGAGCGACTATCAAGGCGCTGAAGTTCCCCGAAGCCGATAAGACGAATCAGGTCGTGATCACGGCTATTTGCGATGATGGCGGATACGTGGCGACATCTACCGTCACGGTGAGCGACCAGCCGGAAACCGTTAACGTCCGCAGCGTAGAGATACGTCTGTTTGATGATGTGTCCGCTGATCTTTCCGATGGCTTGTGGCTCGCTGCCGGCGAAACCTGCAGGCTGCTTCCTGTGATAACGCCTTCGAATGCGACCGATAAGAGCTATGCGCTGACCATGGATAATGATTTGGAATCCGGCTACGCCGACGACTCGATATCGCTTAAGGACGATGTGGTCACGGCTTTGGCGGTAGGAAAGAAAGGAAGGGTGAAGGTCGTTTGCACTGATGGCGGCGTTAGCGCGTATTTGGATGTGCATGTCATATCTGATGCGCTTCTTATCGAAGATTCGAAAAGCGAGGTTGATCCGATAATATCAGGCGAATCGCAGAAGATCAAAATCAATGTGAAAACGAAGGATAACGAGCCTGTCGGGTTCGAATCGTCTTCGGATTGGGTCGAAGTGGGCGCGGACGGGACCGCAAGCATAAAGGACATCGAATCGCATTTGGGCGAGTATGTTGATGTAACCATAAAATACAACGATGGAACCTCGCAGGTCATCACCATAGTCATAGGCGATGAGATCATTGCCGATTCCATAAGAATCGATAACGATGTGTTCATCTACGAGACTTTGGAAAAGAAATTGGATTACGATCTGAAACCTGCCAACACCACATTCAAGGATGTCGAATGGTCAAGCAGCAATGAAAGCGTTGCTGCGGTCGATGAATTCGGAAACGTAACCGCTCTGAGCGAAGGCGAGGCTGAGATAACCGTCAGATCGGTCAGAACACCCGAAGTGTTCTCAAAATACAAAGTCACGGTCAGGCGTCCGAAGGTCGAATTCAAAACATTTGCGAATGGGTCTTGGGGCGTCTATAAGAGCGACGCTGTCGCTGTGAATTCCAATTTGAAGGCATGCGCGGATCCGGTCGACGATCCTCCCGATGTCAGATACGATGGCAGGAATTGGAGGTTCACAGAATGGGTTCTGCCGCAATCCGCCGATCCCGAGGCTCTGAACCCGTCCGATATGACGGGCAGCGCTCCTGCGCCGAGCGCGCAGGTGGTGCAGGACGTCGTCCTGTTCGCCTCGTATGTCCGGATACCCATTGTTGATTACAAGGTCTATGATTCCGGATGGAGGAAGGTCGAGGGCGCAAGCGGCGAAGTCGAGCCGGCCTCCAACCTAGCGTCGCTCGTTTCGGAAGTCGCCGATCCTTCTGAGACCGAGTATGACGCCAAGATTTGGAATTTCTCGAAGTGGGTGCTGCCGTCGTCCGGAAACCCCGAAGGCTTGAATCCGTCCGATCTTTCAGGTTCGGTTCCAAAAGGAGAAGTCAATGGCGATCTGGTCATCTATGCATCCTACGATCTTGCGCCGGCATCCTTCAAATACATGTATTGGAAGAACGGGAAGTGGGATGTGTTCCATGCGGGCGGCGAATATTCCGGAGATGCCATCACGACGCCGTCAGGCGATCCGCAGGATGTGGAATACGACAATGTGATATACACGTTCAATTCGTGGTCTGTTCCGTCATCCGAGCCTGCTGATCCGTCGTCCGAATGGACGGGAAGCGCAGTGCCGTCGAAAACGAAGCGAAATGTGAACATATATGCCAAATACGATAGGAAGCCGATTTCGGTGAAATACGTGTATTGGAAGAACAGCACTGAAAAATGGCGGCAATACGGTGATGTCAAATCCAAGAGATCCGGAGACGATTTCGATGTCCTGATACCTGGAGCCGCGCAAGAAAACGGAGTTCTCAAGATAGTTCATGATGACTATACCTATAAGTTTTCGAAGTGGGTGATTCCGAATTCCGCAACTCAATATGCGGCTTCGACTAAGCCTAGTGCTGAGGGATGCTCGTGGACCGCCATGCCGGCGAAGCTCAAGGATAACGTTACCGTATATGCCTATTATTCTCCGAGCGCGAATGTTGATTTCAAGGTTTGGGATGTCGAACAGCTTAAATGGGTCACATACGAAACGGGGACGATGTTGTTCGATGATACGGAGTTGCCCTATCCTACGACAACGCCATCCGAGATCGAATATTCCGGAGGTTCGAATTCTGAAAAGAGATATGTGTTTGATGAATGGGTTTATTTCAGCGATAAGAGTGATGTGCGGAATTACAATCCGAATAATAACACGGCTGGAAAAATCGCCGAAGCCGATGATATACTCAACGACGATGAGGTTTATGCGCGCTATAAACTGAAGGACATAAGGATCACTTACATGTATTTCAGTTCATCCAATGGCAATTGGGCTGCTTATTCCAGCAAGAGAAATCTCAAATCCGGCGAGGCTTTTAACGGTCCTGCAGGGACGATAGAGTCCATCGTTCAGGATGGCAAGACACATATTGCGAAGGGCTGGACGACTGAGGATCAGACGGGAGTGCTTAAATTGAAGAACATGAATTACGATTCGTTCGAAAGCTCAGGCAAATTGCTGATAGCAGGCGAAACTGCCATATTGGATGATGTGACGGTATATGCTGTCTATAGGCCTGCGACTTATCCGACGCTTGTCAAAATACCTGGAGTCGACAACTATAAGCTGACGATGACTTACGGTACTGGTTCAACAAAAGAATATAGTGTATCGCTTGACAGGTTCTACGTATCCGACCATGAGGTTACGCAAGGTGAGTGGAAGAAATTGTACAATAAGAATGAGGATAAGCTTAGGGTTCTGACAAGTGAAGTTGTGAATTCGAATGAGAGCGTAGATGATCTTCCCGTCGTTGGCGTGACTTGGCTTGATGCTGTCAACTTCTGCAACACCATGTCCAAGCTCGACGGCCTTGATCCTTGCTATACCCAGAAAACCAAAGAGTTGAACGGAGATGAAAAAAAATATATTGACTGCGATTTCACTAAAAACGGCTACAGGCTTCTTACCGAGACCGAGTGGGCATATGCTGCAACCGGCGGCGAGTCTTACACTCATTCCGGAAGCTCCGATTATTCGAAAGTGGGGTGGTTCAGCGAAAACAGCGTTAGCGAAAACAGCGTTAGCGAAAACAGCGTTAGCGAAAACAGCGATGACGAAAACAGCGATGACGAAAACAGCGTTAAAACAGGAAGGCATGCCGTGAAGCTGAAGCTTCCGAATAAATTCGGCCTGTATGATATGAGCGGAAACGTCGCCGAATATTGTTGGGATTGGTTCAAATCCGACTATGGTGGGAATGGAGAGCGCAATTATGCCGGACCGGATTTCGATGCCAAATCCGGTTCGAGGATTTTCAGGGGCGGTTCGTTCAAACAGAGCGGAGCCACTTACCCGTCTTTGACGGAGAGGGAATCCAAGGCTGACAATTATATTGCGGAATGGAGAGGTTTCCGCATCGGCCGTTCGTATCTTTGATTTTTCGGAGGTTTCTTTCTTCTTGACAAATCTGCTTTCAAATGGTAGTGTATTATGCAACTTGTTTCAAGATAGGATTACGGAATGGAAGTGGATCGCGATATTTCCGAGATGTTCAAGATCATATCGGAATATATTCATAAGGTTGGGGATGCTCAGCTTATGGAGCATGGTCTGACATTTTCGCAAGCCAGGGTTCTTTTGCTTTTGTCTAACAATGGCGGCAGCATGACGCAGAAGGAGATCGAGATGAAATATTTGTCTTCGCATGCTGCGATACATGGGATAATAGTGAGGCTTCGCGAAAAGGGGTTTGTCGAGTACGCCGTCAAGGATGCGGATAAAAGGCAGAGGGAGGTCATGCTTACGAAATTGGGCGAAGATAGCGTCGTTTCGATTGAAAGCAGCATCGGAGGCTCTTTGCTGAATATTCTGAGCCATGAGGATTTTGAGGATTTGAAAAGGATTCTTTCTCAAATAGTCGCAGCCATAAAGAAATCGGGTTGATCATTTGGGGGTATATGTTTAAGAAAAGGACGAGCATCATCGTCATATTTCTGATTTTCGTTTTCTCATCCTTTGAGGTCTTTGCGCAGGAAAGCGAGTTGCCGCTGATCAGATGCGCGGACGCTTTGCGGATGGTCAGGGACAATAGCGATGATATAAGGATTGCTGAACTGAATAAAAGGATTTCCAAGGATGCGGCGACGAGCTCCATAGTATCATCCTTCGTTCCTTCGTTGTCGGTTTCATCGACATTGGCAGGAGGCGTGATGTATCCTATGGCGGAAGGCGCGATTTCCGAATGGGCATGGAGGGACGGCTATCCGGATGTCGGGGCTACGGCGAGTCTGGCAATAGGAAGCACCACCGTAACCAATGCGATCATATCCGGCATGCAGAAGTCGTTGGCCGATTTCACTTACGACCAGACCATTTCGAACTTGGAGAAAGCCCTTTGGGCCGCATATTGGGGTGTGAGTTCGCTCAATAGGAGCGTGGCGGTTGCAGAAAAGGTAGCAGCCGCTTCGGAAGATGCCTTGCATGCGGCGCAGGCGAGATTCGATGCCGGTCTCATTTCCAGTTTGGAGCTCATGAATGCAAAGCTGGCGAACGCCAACGCCAAGAAGAGCTGCCTTTCATTGAAGCAGTCGCGTGAGAACGCCTACATGTCCTTGAAATCGCTGCTCAAGCGCAAGGACGATTTCGATGTCGAGCCGTTCCCCGGACACGTATCCTTGTCCTTTTCCTCTGTCGATGAGGTCTATAACAGGCACGTCGCTTCGAACGCTACGATTCGCTCTTTGGCTTTGGCCAGCGATTTGGCATCTGCGGCGGCTACGGCGACGAATCTGGCCACCCGCCTTCCGAGGGTGTCGCTGAGCCTGTCTTACGGATATGGCGGAAGGTATTCCAACGTTCAATACGGTATTGACGACACGCTTACGTTCTCGGTGGCGGCGAGTTTGAGTTTGGATGGCTTCATTCCGCATACTTCCGCATATAACTCGATAAGCGAGGCGAATGCCAAGGCTGAGATAGCGAAGCTGAATCTCTCCGCCGGATACGATTCGTATCGCAGGGAGATAGAGAGCGGAATCAGGAATTTGCAGGCGCTGGAGGCCGCATGCGAGGTTGCTTCGCTGCAAGTGCGATATGCGGAGGAATCGGCGCGACTTTCCGCTGATGCATATCAAAACGGCAAAATAACCTCCCAGAACTATGCCGATGCCTTGAATGCAATGCTTCAGGCGGAGATTTCGCTTGCGAACTCAGAGTTCGAATATCAGAATTCGGCGTATTCGATGAGCATTTATCTGGGAGAGGACTATGAGGGGTTCATGGCGCATTACGCCGTGGTAAAGGATTAGAAGACTGGCTATATGAAAAAGAAGAAGAACAGAAACAGATTCCTGGAGAAGCGTGAAAGATTCGTGTCGGAGCAATCAGGGCGTGAAGACGCGAATCGTGCGAATGAATGTCATGCGGATAAGCATGTCGAGGACGAACATGTTGCCAATGCGGCTCCGGACGAAAGATCGATCGATGTTTTTATGATTGAAGCTGAGGGTGATGTTATAAAGAACGAACCTGCCGGCGATTATGTCGTGCTGACCGATGATAAGGCCGTCTGCGAAACGACTGCGCGCTCTGCGAGAGGAAAGATGTCGGACATGCGATCTAATGGCAATTCGAAAAGGAAGAGGAAGCCGAAAGTCGGCAAAAATGCGAAGCCGATGCGCAGTCATTCGGATGCCAAGGAAACAAAGGGCGCGGATCTCGAGTCCTATGGAAAACTGGTGAAGGCGTTTTTCGAGAACGCTGCCGGTCGTCTGCACTCATGGCTGCGAGGGATGGATTTCTTCACCAAGATGACATGGATCATGGTTGTCTTCTCCGCTTTGGTTGTCATTTTGTTTTTCGTAAGCACATGCACCGCGATGGCTGAGAGGAAACCGAAAGGCTCCGAAAGGTCCGCAGGCGAGAATCTGATAAACGTTTCAGTCATGAAGATGCATCAGGGGCCGTTCCACATGGACTTGGTGCTCAATGCCGATTTGAAGAGCCTGAACGGATCGGTGGCGATTGCATCGCCTGTCTCCGGAACTTTGATCAGGAACTTCGTTCGTTTGGGCGACAAGGTCAAAGCAGGCGATGAGTTGGGAATTGTCGATGCGTCCGACATAGGATTGAACTACAACGCTGCGCCTGTCGTTGCGAAATCCGATGGCACGATTACGAGCATAGGCGCATCGGTCAATCAGAAAGTCGCTCTCGGCAGCGCGCTTTATGTGATCGAGCCGGAGCCGGATTTCGTTTTGACGGCATCGGTTTCCGAAAGCGATGCGGATGCGCTGAGGTTAGGCGCGAATGCTTATTTCACGACGGCGGGAGACAGGACGAAACGCCATGCCGCCGTTCTGACATATATCGCTCCGTTCGTCAACGCATCCACCAGAACCGTGGATATTGAGTTGGCGGTGGATAAGAGCGCTGACAATGTTTTCGGTTTGAGGGCGGGAAGTTTCGTCGAGCTTACCATCGTGAAATCTGAAATCGAAAACGTTTTCGTCGTTCCGAAAGATGCGATCAGGACATTCGCAGGGGAGAGCGTCGTTTATTTGGTGGGCTCCGATGGCATCGCGAGAAGGTCGTCCGTGACTACGGGATTATCCACCCAATCGCAAGTCGTGATCGAGTCCGGCTTGTCGGAGGGTGATGCGGTTGTGATTCAGGGGTCGCCTCAGGATGGCGATAAGGTTCATGTGCTTTGATTCTAAAAAGGCGGGGATATAGGAAATGAGCATAGCGGAATTTTCAGTCAGAAGGCCGGTTTTCATGAGCATGGTATATGCTCTTTTGGCTATAGTGTCCATAGTTTTCGTGCCGAAGCTCGATCAGGCCATCTTCCCGTCTGTGAATCTTCCATATCTGGTAGTATATGCCTCTTGCGGCGATGCTGACCCGGAAAGCGTGGAGATGCAGGTGACCAGGGTCCTGGAAAATGCGGTGTCCGGCACGGAGCATTTGATGAACATAACTTCGTATTCCCAGACGGGCAGATCCGTCATTCAGCTCGAATTCAATTACGGAACCGACACAAATAAGGCTGAAAGCGATGTGAATGGCATGGTGTCCATGGTGAACAGGACATTGCCGAGTTGGGTGTCGAGCGTCAACACCATGCAGGTCAATTCCATGATAGCCGGTCAGGCGTTCATGACGCTCTCGGTTGACGGGCCCTATCCTGTGGAGGAGCTGAAGAACATAGCGACCAATACGG